>JAPLFH010000058.1 GCA_026390815.1 Ignavibacteriales bacterium
GAATCGTATTGATCATAAACTTGAATTACGTGAGGATAAACTTTCGAAGGCTAAACTAAACAGAGCTGAGGTTAGAAATGCTAACTGATTTTCTACCTTATCTCACGATACCGAAATTCCTGTTTCCGCTGAACCAGTACAGTACTTCAAAACCATAATTATTAACCTCTGTTGCCGTTTGCCAGTTGAGGATAATATTTTTTCCACTTGATGATGCTGCGAATGAGTTTAGTTCAACGGGAAGGGGCGCATTACCATCACCTAAGACAAAATTTGAAAATTCTGTAATACCCGTAATAGTGAATGTATAAGTACCGGAACCTGAAGCTCCCCCTACAGATCCGACTGCTACCCAAGCAGAACCATTGTGTCTGAAAGCTTGAATTCTGTTACCGGTTCTTGCTGCGGTAAAATTGGCATTCTCATCAGAACCTGCCCATTGAAATATTATGGAAGTATTCGAACCCCCAGTGGTTCCTTCAGCAATTGTCCAGGTTCGTGGCAAACAATTGCTACTGTTGGCATGAGCCGGGCTGATTCCCGTTTCCACGTGAACATCAAATCTATCGGAAGTGCCAGAGTTATTGATTACCAAAGGATTATAACTTGAAGCATCAGCTCCAACTGGAAAAGAGAAATCAACGCTAGAACCAACTCCTTCTCTGCGTAAGTAACCGCTTGTGATGATATAATTCGAATAACTTGCGCCGGTGATTGACCCACTTGAACCTATTGTAAGATTGTAGGAACTTAATGATACTTTCCCGTCAGTCAAAGTTAGAGCGCCATTGATTGTCGCATCCCCCTCTAAAGTTTTTATACTTCCTCCAGAGACTTGTACGTCATTATAAGTTTTTGACGATATGGTTTGCGCTCCACTTCCGGCAAAATGATAATTGTTATTTACAACATTTAGTCTGGTGTAACCATCAATTGTATAACCGCTATATAAAGTGAGAGTACCATTCACTATAGTATTATTAGCCGGAATCCACTTTTGACCTGTTCCGCTAAATGTTAAATTACCATAATCATAACTGGTTGAGATATTTTGCATTACATTACCATTAAATTCGACCGTGCTCATAGAATGGAAATTCAATTGATGACCTGATGGTATACTGTTCCCAACTATCATTGTAGCGCCACTTTGTAGTGTTAAAGTTGGGACAGTAAATGGTGGCGATGGATATCCTATCCCATAAGAACCTAAATTAAATGTTCCGGCTTCTACGGTAATATATCTTGCGTTTATGTTCCCTATTAGTGTCTTAGTTCCACTTCCAGAGATTATTATATTACCATAATTAATTGTGCTTGAGGCATTACCAATATTTTGATCTGAGCCTTTGAACTTAATAGTGCTTTCAGGATCTATTCCATAATAATTAATTGAAGATAAATAACTTGTTCCTCCCATTTCAAGAATACTTGCACTCCATAAAAATAAATGTAACGTATTAGCACCGTTAAGATTATAAATGTCTGTATTGATAGTCCCAGCTAATTGGAGATCATTACTGATTGTTTGATCAGCATGAAATGTAATTAATAAACTTGAATAATCACCTGCATAAATATTGTAAAACGAATTCGATCCATATATGTTGTGTGTAGTACCCAGAAATCTTACTGTACCGGTTCCAGCATTAAAAGAACCGTTATTGATAAAATCTCCATATAAATAGAGCCATTGATCTGATAGATCAAATGATCCATATATTGTAATTGAATTACAATAACCAGTGGTATTAAGAGTTGGCCAGAAATGTCCTGTAATACTGGAAGGAATAACAACATCATCTGTAGAAGTTGGTAGAGCCCCGGGCACCATTCCCGGAGGTATAGACCAGTTTGAAATATCATTCCATTGTGTACTTATTGAACCTGTCCAAGTATAGGTGGTAGCAAATAAGGAAGAGGCATTGAAAATAAGAATCATTATCAGGCTTGAGAATAATTTTTTCATTTTAATTCTTCATCAATTTATTTTAATGTTTGGAAATATTCATACACTTTAATTATTTTAAATTACACACCACTTTTAATTCCTCTCTCGAGCTTGCCTCCCGAAGGGAGGATGGAAAAAGAAGAGGTGTGTTGCTTTTACTTTTATTATTTTTTCTAAAAACAAATTAAATCAACCAATAAATATTCACATCCTATGTCGTTGGTTGTTCAATCGGTTTTTCCTCTGGTTTTATTTCATCTACGGGTTCACCCGGTCTGGATACATAAACAACACCATACTCACGTGCTTTCCTTCTCATTGCAGAAGAATCATCTTTGCGGAATTTGAATTCTATCTCATCCCAAATATCACGGATTAATTCATCCGCTTCTGCACGAAGGTTATCTACATCTTTCTGCTCTTTTTCATAAGCATCCTTCTTTGTGCTCTGCTCTGTTAATTTAATTACATAAGTATTATATACAGCTTCAACTTCTGCTATAGAAGGATTAACCATTTCTGCTCCGCCTGCTGCTGTACGTTTTGGTTCTCCGTTAATTATATTCTCTGTCCAGGTTCTTAAATTCTGTTCGGTTTTAAGATCAGGTACAGTTTCCTGGTTAACATCCAATTGATAGTAAGCTCTATCGCTTACTTTGTATTTACCTCTTGCCACACCAAGGTTAAATACCTGGTAAAAGTGAGAAGTAAACATTCTGCAATTGTCTTCCACTTCAATCCGCGCAGTTGTAGATTCTGACTGAACAGAAAGAGCATTTCCTCTTTCATCCATTTCTTTTTTAAAGTCTGGATAAAAGGTTTTAAGTATGTTAAAGTTTGTTTCGTTAAAAGCGAGTTCAGTTAATGGCGTGTTATTAGCTTTATCTGAAGCAGAACGTAAAGCCTCTAAACGCTGAATATCGGTATTAGGCAGTTTTCTAAATGGCATATTCTCCCTCCAATAATTTGTTGATGATAATGTGAAAAGTAACAAAGAGCATATTTATTAAAAGAACCATTTAATTATCTAAATATTTGGCAATTTCCATTAAAAACAGGTTAAATAATTGAAAAACCAATAAAATACTGTAAAAACTTACAATTGTAAGTGCAACAACAGCTATTTTATTTGTAAAACTGCACCCGTTGCATACAGCGAAGGAGAGATTTGATTTGAATCGTGGATCGTTGTATCCAACGAGACTGCTTTCATAAATGAATCAGTCTATTTATAACACAACGAGGTTGGGTTAGTTTAGGAAAAGTCTATCAAATAAAACAACGACTAAGAATTTCTCTAATAACAACATATTTCTATTTCTTAAGAAATGATTATACTAAAGATAAACCTCACTTCGTTTTGTTTATAATAGAAAAGGCATCAATTAAAAAAGTATTTATTAAATTATTCACTAATATTCCTAAAAAATATGGGGATTAAATATCAGGACTGCCAAAGATTATTATGTTGTTTTATCACCCTCAACACATTGCCTAATAAATTCTGAAAATAATCTACAATTATAAAAAAAGAGTGTCAAGTAAATTCTAATGAATTTATAAAATTTATTCTTATTATCCTGGCATAATAAACTATTACTTGGTTAGCCGGAAAATAAAATATTACATTCTATCAGTTTTCATCCGTTAGCAATCCTGCCAGCCTTTCCCATATTGGGAACATTTGTTATATTATAAACAGAATTATGCGAATTATTTCCAGAAATATTTTAATTGCATTTTGGAGTAAACATCAGGATGCTGAAGAACCACTAAAAGCCTGGTTTGATGAAGCTAAAAAAGCCAAATGGAAAAGTCCAAATGAATTAAAGAAACATTATAAAAATGCTTCAATCATTTCAGATAAGCGGGTTGTCTTCAACATAAAAGGAAATCATTATCGATTGGTGGCTGATATTGAATATTATATTGGTATTGTTTTCATTATATGGATAGGAACGCATAAAGATTATAACAAACTTAATATAAAGGATTTGCAATATGCTAAAACCTATAAAAACAAAAAGTGAATATAAAAAATCGCTAAAGAGGATTTATGAATTAATGCATCTGGATTTAAAACCCAATATGCCTGAATTTGATGAGCTTGATTTATTGTCACTTTTAATAGAGCATTATGAGGAAAGAAATTTTCCTATTGCATCTCCCGATCCTATTGAAGCTATTAAGTTTAGAATGGAGCAGATGGGATTATCTAACAAGGATCTGGTTAACATTCTTGGTTCAAAAAGCAGAGTATCCGAAATATTAAGCAAAAAAAGAAAGCTAAGTTTGCAAATGATTCGATCGCTCCATAATAATTTGAATATTCCCGCTGAAGCGTTAATTACTGACTACTGATAATTGTACGCAATATTTAGTAGTAATAACCAATAAATTACAATGGATTGAATCTGTTATACTTAATTTGTTTGAACTACATTTCTTTGTAACTTATCTTTAGAGCAATGGATTCAAAAAAATATAATAATATAAAACTTGGCGTTGGAATTGGGAAAGGCATTGCTTCCTTTATTCTTATATTACTTTTCATATTGCTTGGATTTAGTCTTGCCGTAGAAATTTACCTTTCAAGATATTTATCTAACAACTATTTAATATTTTTATCATTCGTTTTTGTAACCGGATTGGCTGGCTCTATAATTTTCTTTCCGGTTAATTTTTATTCTGAGTTTTATCTTGAACATAAATTTCAACTTTCTAATCAAACTTTCTGGGGTTGGATTTGGGAAGACCTAAAAGGAGTTTTAGTTTCAGCAGTAATCGGCATACCTTTGCTTTTTATTTTTTATTATGTAATGATTAGATTTGGTTCATTCTGGTGGCTTCCGTTCGCAATCATTCTTTTTATCGTTTCAGTAGTTCTTGCAAGGATCGTCCCGGTTTTTATTCTTCCACTCTTTTACAAAATAACTCCATTAGAAAACCAGGACTTGGAAAGCAAGATAGAAAATTTAGCAACCGGAGCTGGTTTAAAATTAAAAGCAGTAATGAAATTTAATATGAGCAAGAATACCAAGAAAGCAAACGCTGCCTTTACCGGAATAGGGAAATCAAAAAGAATTTTGCTCGGTGATACTTTACTGGAAAATTATTCCACTGATGAAATTGAAACTGTTATTGCACATGAACTTGGACATTATTACCACAAGCATATTTTAAAGAATATTATTTTTGGAACAGTAACAAGTTTCTTAACACTTTATCTTTTGGCGGTTCTGTATCAAGTTTCAATTAGCTGGTTTGGATTTAATCACATAACACAGGTATCTGCAATTCCAATTCTATCTCTATGGGCAATGCTTATTGGCATAATTCAATCTCCAATTGGCAGTGCAATCTCGCGGAAGTTTGAATACCAGGCTGATGAATACGCTGTAAAAGTAACCAACAAACCAGAAGATTTCATCAGAACTTTGGAAAAACTAAACGAACAAAATCTTGGTGACAAAGAACCGCATCCTTTTGTTGAATGGTTTTTTTACAGTCACCCATCGGTTAAGAAAAGAGTGGCGGCAATAAAAGGAAGTTAGAAAGTGGGAAAGTTAAGCAGTTAGAAAGTTTAACATGTAAAAAGTTTGTCAAGTTGGAAGGTTTATCAGGTAGGAAGGTTAGTCAAGTTATAAAGTTCATCAGGTTGATAATGTTAAAAAAATCTAGTTGAGGATAATTTGAAGTTTGAAAGGTTTGAGGAAATAATTGTATATCAGAAATCAAAGGAATTAGCGATTGAGATTTATAAATGTTTCTCCATGATTAAAGATTTTGGATTTAAAGATCAAATTCAAAGAGCCGTTATTTCTATCAGTAATAATATAGCGGAAGGTTATGAACGAAAGAGCAATAATGAATTTAAACATTTCCTTTTTATTGCAAAAGGGAGCTCTGGTGAAGTTAGAAACATGTTGGATTTAGCTAAAGAACTTGGTTATATTCCTCAACAAAGATGGAAAGAATTGAATGATCAATCTTTAACGATTTCCAAAATGATTTCTGCTTTAATTAAAACATTGTAAAATTTATAATCTTAATAAAACTTTCAAACTTGACAAACTTTCAAACTTGACAAACTTGACAAACTTTCAAACCTGAAAAACCTTCCAACCTGATAAACTAACTAATTCTGATAAACTTGATTAACAAATTAGTTACTATTCAATTGATTTATTAAATTTGCAAAAAGAAATTACTATTTGAGGAATAAATGTCTGTAACACGAAAAGATGTTGAACATATTGCGGAGCTTGCAAGATTAAATTTTAAAGAAGATGAACTGGAAAATTTTACACATCAGCTTAATCAAATTCTTGATTATATGGAGAAGCTGAATGAGCTGGATACTGAAAATATTGAACCTCTTTCTCATCCCGTTGAAGTGAGCAATGTTTTTAGAGAAGATGAATTAATACAATCAATTCCAACCGAAGAAGCGTTAAAGAATGCTCCTGATAAAGACGATCAATTTTTCAAGGTACCAAAAGTTATAAATGTGGATTAACTGAGGGTTTCTAAATGACGCTTGGAATTATTCCGGCTCGATTCGCATCAACACGCTTAATGGGAAAACCACTTGCAAGCATTGGCGGCAAACCGATGATTCAGCATACATATGAAAGCGCGCTTAAATCCAAACTTCTTCATGAAGTTGTAATTGCTGTTGATGATGAAAAAGTTTACCAGGTAGCTAAAGTGTTTGGTGCCAGAGTAATAATGACACCGAAGGATATTTCCACCGGATCAGATAGAATTGCTTTTGTGGCAAAAAAAATTCCAAATGCGGATATAATTGTAAACATCCAGGGAGATGAACCATTTATTCCAGGCAGAATGATTGACGAAGCTATTGAGCCGCTTTTATTCGATAAATGCGTAAACGTAACAACTCTTGTAAAAAGAATTACCGACGTTGAGGAATTAAAATCACCATCAGTAGTTAAAGTTGTTTATGATTATAACAACTATGCGCTTTATTTCTCCCGCGCTCCCATTCCTTTTGTACGGGAAGCTCATTCGAATATTCAGAGGATTACATTAGCAGAAATTTATAAACACATTGGACTTTATGTTTATAGACGCGATGCTTTACTTGAATTTACAACTCTTCTGCCAACTGATCTGGAACAAATTGAAAAGTTAGAACAATTACGAATGTTAGAGAATGGATTTAAAATAAAAATAGTGGTTACTGAATTAGAAAGCCTATCTGTTGATACTCCGGAGGATTTGGAAAAAGCACGTTTATATTACCGGAGATATTTACGCAGCGAAAAAATTAAAACCTGAAATGAACTGATACTTAATTCCGGGTTACTTTAACATAAATATTTTGCAAATGATACACCCCAGGAAAATAACTCTGGCAAACATTCCAACACCAATTCAATTGATTTCATTTGAAGGCTGCAAATTCCTTATTAAGCGAGATGACTTAACAGGATTGGAATTATCTGGGAATAAAGTAAGAAAGCTTGAGTACCTGTTATATGAAGCTAAAAAACAAAAAGCGAATTATATTTTTACCTGCGGAGGAGAACAATCAAACCACGCCAGGGCAACGGCGGTTGCAGCAGCTTCTCAAGGATTTAAGTCAAAATTATTTCTTTGGGGGAAAGACACAAAATTTGCCGATGGTAATCTCTTTATCAATAAATTCATTGGATCAGAATTTTCCTTTTTGAATAAAAAAGAATATTGGAATGTGAATAATATAATGGAGAATGAAAAAATTAAATTTGCAAAAGCCGGGGAAAAAGTTTTTATCATTCCTGAAGGCGGATCTTCAGAACTTGGTATTTGGGGCTACGTAAATTTTATTGATGAACTTAAGTTACAAATTAACTCTAAATCGCTTAAAGGAATTATAACCGCTGCAGGTTCAGGTGGCACCAGCGCAGGTTTGCTGGTAGGAGCAGCATTAAATAATTTAAAACTTAAAATCTTTAGTGTAAACGTTCTTTATTCTGCTAATGAAATAAGAGAGAAGATTTTGCTTTTAGCAAATTCCTGCATCGATAAATTCAAATTAAATTGTAAGATTGATGAATCCCAACTTGAAATCCTTGATGGTTTTTCTGAAGAAGGATATAAAAATATTTCTGTTGAAAAAATTCAATTAATAAAATCATTCGCAAAAACATCTGGCATTATTCTCGATCCGGCTTACACTGGGAAAGCATTTTATGCTTACCAGCAGCATTTTTTAATGAATAGAAAAAAATCAGATATTCTTTTTGTTCATACCGGGGGATTTTTGGGAGTATTTGGTAAGAAGAAAAAATATTTATCAGCATAGCTTCCAAGTGTTAAAATCCTTTTCTCAATCAACCATTGCAATCTCAATAACAGCATCTTTCAAAAATCATTATTAAAACAATCTAAAAATCGTTAATTTTACTCAAGTAAATTTGTAAATGATGAACTGTATTTTTTGTGATATTATTGAAAAGAAAGCTCCAGCCGAAATTATCTATGAGGATGAGAAGGTTTTAGCCTTCCTGGATATTAAACCAATTCATTTTGGGCACATTCTTGTGGTTCCGAAATTCCATTGTACAGATTTTCTTGAAATTCCAGAAGAAGATTTGCATTCTTTAATAAAGGTTACAAGATTTGTTACAGAAGGTTTGGTTAAGAGTTTGAAACCGGACGGCTATAATATATTTTCAAACAATGGAATGGCTGCAGGGCAATCGGTGTTTCATTTTCATATGCACATTACTCCACGCTACTTTAAAGATAAAATTTACTTTAAGCTGAATCTTAAAAATTATAAAGAAAGAGAAATGAAAAACTTTGCTGATATCATTCGTGCAGAAATTAAAAATAAATCTGAGGAGATTAACTAAATGGAAAAAAAGATTAGAGTGTTGATTGCTAAAGCAGGACTTGATGGACATGACCGGGGTGCAAAAGTAATTGCTGCTGCCTTAAGAGATGCCGGCATGGAAGTGATTTATACTGGGTTAAGGCAAACACCGGAAATGGTTGTAGAAGCAGCTCTTCAGGAAGATGTTGATGTGATTGGGATTAGTATTCTTTCCGGTGCTCATATGACGATCTTTCCAAAAGTGCTTTTGCTTATGAAAGAAAAAGGATTAGATGATATACTGTTGGTTGGCGGTGGTATTATTCCCGAAGCCGATCTAAAGGAATTGAAGAAATTGGGTGTTGGAGAAGTTTTTACTCCCGGTGCTTCAACCGGTTCTATTGCCAATTATTTAAAAGAATGGATTAACACCCATCCAAGGAATTAAAACATTTTGTTTTGATTTCCCGATCAATTTTTGTTCAGCAAAGATTTAGCCTTTAATTCAAGCAAATCTTTCCGTATTTTTAGTGTAGTTTTTTAAGAATTTTTAAGGTCTCAAGTTGGATAATTCAATTTTTGGAATGAAGAAAAATAGAATAATATTTATTGATTTGATGCGTGCCATTGCTGTTCTGATGATGGTTCAAGGTCATACAATTGATACTTTTTTAGCAGATAGTTACCGCAGTTATGATTCTTCAATTTTTAATTTTTGGAATTTTTTGCGTGGATTAACGGCGCCAATATTCCTGTTTTCCGCCGGAACGGTTTTTACTTACTTACTTCATTTCAATAAACTTCCGTTTAAAGAAAATCCACGCATTAGAAAAGGAATAAAAAGATTTTTTCTTTTAATCGGACTCGGATATTTGATGCGCTGGCCTACGCCATACTTATTTTATTTTGGTGATGTTACATCAATTCAATGGCAGGTTTTCTTTACTGTAGATGTTCTCCACTTGATTGCATTTGGTCTATTGTTTACAATTGGACTAACATTCCTTGCTGAAAAATTCAAAGTACGAGGTTCTTTTATTTATGCCACAACAGCATTTATAATTTTTGCAATTTATCCAATCATTATGAAAATTGAATGGAAAAACTTTTTGCCATTTCCAATAGCTGCATATTTCTATCAAGGGACAGGCTCGTTATTTCCGCTTATACCATGGGTAGGATTTGTTTTAGCTGGTGCAATGTTAGGGCATTACCTGGAAAATAATCCGGGTGTATTCAAATCAACACGGTTTAGCCTAAATCTGTTTGCAATTGGAATTTCTTTTATAGCTCTTTCCCTAATTGGAGATAGACTTGAATTTTTATTATACAAAGAAAGTGCGTTTTGGACTACAAGCCCTAATCTTATATTTTTTAGATTAGGAGTTGTCTTATTACTTAACAGCTTAGTTTCCTATTTGGCAATTCGATTGGAAACAATACCATCTCTTTTCATCCAAATTGGACGCAATACCTTACCTGTGTATGTAATCCATCTTGTTATATTGTATGGTAGTCCTTGGTCCTTAGGATTATATAATATACTTGCCAAGAGATTAGATTTATGGACAACAATTGCGGCAGCTATTCTGATGGTTTCTTTGATGATTGCTTTAGTTCAAAGTTTCCAGGTTGTTAAGGGATATTATAGAAAAAAGAAATTAGTAACCGAAAAGATCTAAGGATTGATTAAATTTCTAAATGCGAAAATCAGAAAACACCAACACTAATTTAACTACTGAAGAAAAACAATTTGAACTGACTTTGCGTCCTTCCAAATTTGAAGACTTTATTGGACAACAAAAAATAACTGATAACCTAAAAGTATTTATTTCAGCCGCAAGAAAGAGAGATGAAGGACTTGATCATGTATTGCTTACAGGTCCACCTGGATTAGGAAAAACAACTCTTGCCTACATCATTGCAAACGAAATGGGTTCAAGAATTAAAATAACATCCGGACCTGTTTTAGAAAAACCTGGAGATTTAGCCGGACTGCTTACAAATCTGGAAGAAAAATCTGTTTTATTCATTGATGAAATTCATCGGTTAAGTCCTGTAGTTGAAGAGTATCTTTATTCCGCGATGGAAGATTACAAACTGGACATTATGATCGACAGCGGTCCTAACGCCCGTTCTGTACAAATTAAATTACCACAATACACTTTAATTGGAGCAACAACCCGTGCTGGTTTATTAACAGCTCCATTGCGCGATAGATTTGGAATTAAATCCCGGTTAGATTATTATGATTCGGAATTGTTAAGCAGAATTGTTAAACGTTCTTCTGCAATTCTAAATCTAAAAATAGATGAAAATGCTGCTTTCGAGCTGGCAAAACGTTCAAGAGGAACGCCGAGAATAGCAAATCGGCTTCTTAGAAGAACCCGTGATTTTGCTGATGTTGAAAATAAAAAAATGATTGATCTTGCAATCGTTAAAAAAGCTTTAGCTGCTCTTGATGTTGATGAATATGGTCTTGATGAAATGGATAAAGATATAATTCTTGCAATCATTGAAAAGTTTAGAGGTGGACCCGTAGGATTAAGTACTCTTGCCGTTGCCGTTAATGAAGACCCTGGAACAATTGAAGAAGTTTATGAACCATTTTTAATTCAGCAGGGATTTATTCAGCGTACACCTCGCGGTAGGGAAGCAACCGAATTGGCGTATATAAGGTTTGGAATGAGTAAACATAAATCAACTGAAACAAAAAGTCTGTTCGATTAAAATTAATTTTGTTTTGGAAGAAACCAATAAAGTATTCTATTTACTTAAATTTATAATGAATGAAAATCTTCAATTAATAAAATGCAATTAAAGAATATAAATATTGGCAACCAGCTTCCTTTCGTTTTAATTGCTGGACCGTGCGTTATTGAATCCGAATCTCTCATACTTTCAACTGCTGAAGAGATTAAAAAAATAACAAGTGAACTTGGTATTCCGTTTATTTTTAAATCCAGTTACAAGAAAGCAAATAGAACAAGTATTAATTCATTTGTTGGAATTGGTGATGATGAAGCTTTGAGGATTTTGGAAAAGGTGAAGAATGAATTTGATCTTCCTGTTTTAACGGATATTCATACAGAAATGGAAACGCAAAAGGCAGCACAGGTTGTAGACGTGCTTCAAATTCCGGCTTTCCTATCCAGGCAAACGGATTTGCTGATTGCTGCAGGTAAAACCGGTAAAGCAGTAAACATCAAAAAAGGGCAATTCCTTGCACCTGAGGATATGAAACATGCTGTCGAAAAAATATTGTCTACCGGAAATAAAAATATTCTTTTAACAGAAAGAGGAACAACATTCGGTTATCATAATTTAGTTGTTGATATGCGTTCACTGATAATTATGCGCCGGTTTGGTTTTCCTGTTGTAATGGATGCAACTCATTCTGTGCAAATTCCAAGTAAGGGAGAGGAATCTGGTGGAGAACCAGAATATATTCCTGCACTGGCAAGAGCCGCAGTTGCAGTCGGAATTGACGCTCTGTTTATGGAAGTACATCCAGAACCTTCCAAGGCTTTAAGCGATGCTGCCAGTCAATATCCTTTAAGCAAATTGAAGAAATTGCTTGTTGAACTTCTGAGTATTGACAGAATTGTGAAAACAAATTCCTGATTAAACCTAATGCAAATTCCAAATTAAAATTTTTAACTGAGGTTATTTTGTCTATCGATCAAATTATACAAAAAGCAAAAGAAGTAATACGCATTGAAGCAAACGCAGTTGCTGTTCTGGAAGAAAGAATTGATGAAGAATTTATTAAAGCAGTAAAAGTAATTGCTGATTCCAAAGGTAGAGTTGTTTTAACCGGGATGGGTAAATCGGGACTAATTGCAAGAAAAATTGTTGCTACATTAAACTCAACCGGTACAGCGGCAATTTACCTTCATCCCACAGATGCGCTGCACGGAGATCTTGGAATGGTAAGAACTGAAGATGTAGTAATATTAATTTCCAAGAGTGGTGATACAGAAGAAATTATTAAATTGATTCCGATGCTTAAGAGATTAAATCTTGTGTTAATTGGAATGGTTGGTAGAAAAGATTCTAAAGTTGGAAAAGAATGTGATATTGTTCTTAACATCAGTGTAAAGGAAGAAGCCTGTCCATACGATCTCGCTCCAACAGCATCAAGTACAGTAACTTTGGTATTAGGTGATGCGCTTGCCATAGCTCTTCTTGAATACAAAGGATTTACCATGGAGGACTTTGCTCTTTTACATCCTGGTGGAAGCTTGGGTAAAAGACTTTCACTTAAAATTTCTGAAATAATGATTGAAGGTGAAGCAGTTCCTATTGTTAAAAAATCAGCTTCTTTAAAAGATGCTATCCTTGAAATAACGTATAAACGGCTTGGAGTTACTGCCGTGGTTGATGATTCCAATTCTTTAGTTGGAATAATTACCGATGGCGATTTGCGTAGATTGCTTGAAAAAACTCTGGAAATAAAAAATCTAAAAGCTGAAGATGTTATGACCATAAATCCTAAAACCATTAAGCAGGAATACCTGGCATCCTTTGCTTTGCAGTACATGGAAAATTTTAAAATTACATCATTGATTGTGGCTGATGAATTTAATAAACCTGTTGGTATTGTTCACCTTCATGATCTTGTTAAACTTGGATTGCAGACTAGGTAACACTTTAAATTAGTTTATTGTACGAATCGGAGAATCGGTGAATCGCAGAATCGGTGAATCTAATATTTGTGGAATGAATGATTGGGTAATTGAGAGAACTGGGAAAACAAAATTCCTTTTCAAAATCTTAAATTCTAAAATTGTAAAAACGATAACATCTCATCTTGCAGCTATTTGTTTATTCTTTGCTATTCTTATTTCAGGTTGCGCGGAAGAAAAAGTTAAACCTCCAATCGATCCTTCATTGAGCGAAAAAATACTTCCCTCCCAGGAAGGTTGGAATTCCAAAGTGAATTTTACAGACGAAGGGAAGCTGAAGGCAATTCTTTATTACCAGCATATGCGTATGTATAATGAGAAAAGTGAGACTCTGCTAGATAAAATTAAAATCGATTTTTATAATGAGAATGAAATTAAAACAACTACGCTTACATCTTTAAAGGGAAGAGTGGATGACATCACCAAAAATATGTGGGCAATAGACAGTGTTGTAGCCAAAAATGATAGCGGAGTTACTTTAACAACTCAAGAATTAATGTGGCGGCAAAAGGATAAAAAAATTGTCTCGGATAAATTTGTTACAATAATTTCACCTAAAGAAAAGATTCAAGGATATGGTTTTGAATCTGACCAAAATTTAAAGAACTATATTATCTTTAAAATCACTTACATTACAACCATTGATAATACAAAACAAAAGACCAATTGAAAAAAATCTTTATTACATATTTTATTCTTTCTCCGCTTTTACTCTTTAGCCAGAACAAAGGAGAAATGATAACAATTGTTGGCGATAGCTTAGTTGGTAAAATGATAAATGGCGAAAACATTCGAGAAGTATTCGGGCATGTAATTCTAATTCAGGGGAATGTTAATATCACTTGTAACCATGCAACTCAATATTTGGCAAAGAATGACGCCATCCTTGAAGGGAATGTGGTTGTTACTCAGGATACGTTAACCATCAATGCAGAAAAGGGATATTATTATGGTAATGATCGGATTGCAAAATGTTATACCGGTGTAAAACTTAATGATCGAAAAGTTATTCTAACTGCTGTAAACGGAAATTATTATTTTAATGAAAATCGTGCATTCTTTTCTGATAAAGTTAAACTGTATGATACTGTTACTACTTTAACCAGCAACCAGCTAACTTATTTTAAATATGAAGAAAGGGCAATTGCAGTTGGTAGCGTTATTATTATGGATTCGATCAATACAATTTATGCGGATAGCATTGTCCATCTTCGAAAAGATAAAATTACTTTTGCTGAAAACAATGTTAAGATCATTGATTCAAAAAACAATACGGTGATTTATGGAAGCCACCTGGAGGATTATTCAAAAAAGAAATATACTTTGATGACAAAGTTTCCATTATTAGTCCAGGTAGATACAACTGAAGATGGAAAGAAAGATACTCTGGTTATTTCTTCGCGGATTATGGAATCCTTTAATGATACTTCCAAAAAGTTTATTGCAATAGATTCAGTAAGAATTGTCCGCGATGAATTTGCATCAAAGAATAACTATTCAATCTTGTACAGGAACCAGGATAAAATTGTTACGATGAAAAGAAAAGCTGAAGAACCGCTTCCAATACTTTGGTTTGAACTTACCCAGCTTTCCGGAGATAGCATAAATATTTATTTGAAAAAAAACAAACTTGATAAAGTTGAAGTTTTTAATAACGGATTTATCCTTTCTCAGAATAAAAATTATGAAAAGCGATATGATCAAATTTCTGGTGATAAGGTATCAATATTTTTTGATAGCATTGGAATAAACCATACTGATGTTGCCGGAAATGTTCTTAGTATTTACTATACTTACGAAGACGATGAACCAAACGGTTTAACTAAATCAAGTTCTCAAAAAGCCAAAATTATTTTTAAGGATAAAATAGTTGATGAGGTAAAGCTTTATTCAAATCCTGTTAGCGATTATTACCCGGAAAATTTAGTGGAAGGAAATGAATTGAATTATACTTTGCCAGCTCTCATTATTTTTAATAATAGACCAAAGAAAGATGAAATGCTTAAAAATGGGAATAGGTTTATGGAAGATGGAAAAGGAATGACAAAAGACCAATTAAAAAATAATAAGTTTTAAAATGGAAAATTCGACTTTACGAAGCGAAGATTTAATTAAGATTTACAAAAAACGAAAAGTTGTAAATAAAGTTTCCGTTCAAGTATCTAAAGGAGAAATTGTTGGATTACTTGGTCCAAATGGCGCTGGTAAAACTACCACCTTTTATATGATTGTTGGAATGATAAAACCAAATGATGGTAAAGTTTTTATGGATAATAAAGAACTTACCAAGCTGCCCATGTACAAGCGGGCGAGGATGGGAATTGGTTACCTGCCACAGGAAGCATCAGTTTTTAGAAGATTGAGCGTTGAAGACAATTTAATGGCTGTGCTTCAAATGACAAAACTTTCTATTAAAGAAAGAAAAGAAAGATGTGAAAAACTTTTGGAAGATTTAACTATTGCTAATATCCGGAAAAGTATAGGCTACCAGCTAAGCGGGGGCGAAAGAAGAAGAACCGAAATTGCGCGTGCTCTTGCAACCAATCCAGATTTTATTTTGCTTGATGAACCATTTGCCGGCATCGATCCAATTGCTGTTGAAGATATTATGAACATTGTTGCAAACCTGAAAAATAGAGGAATAGGAATTTTAATTACAGATCATAATGTTCACGAAACACTTAGCATAGTCGATCGAGCATATATTCTTATAAACGGATTAATATTTAAGCAGGGAACAGCTAACGTTCTTGCCGAGGATGCCGATGTTAGAAAGCTTTATCTTGGCGAAAAGTTTAAGCTGGATAGGTATTAGAAAAGTTTATTATGGATTTTCTATCTTGACAGTCAAGTTCTTTTTGTTTTATTTGAGAGTGGTTTTGAATCATTAAATATCTAAGAAACTTCTTTTACAATATTGGGGCTGAATTGAAATTTGAAATAAAAAATTTTATCTGTTTTCTCTTAATAATTTTTCTTTTACTAAGTATCTCTTATGCTGAAGAACCAAAAACAAAAAAGCTTTTTAAGACAACAGCAAACGATGATTATAATTTCATTTCTATAAACCAAATACTAATGTGGGTTTCTAATAATGGAAGCGGTTCACATAATCCAAATACTGATGGACCTGGTTTCTATTGGCGGAGAGGAGAAGATTCTACTCATACAGCAATTTTCCAGGATGGATTAGTTTTTGGAGGAATAGTAAATAATGAAATTTATTTTAATGGAAATACACATCGTATAGGTTTACAGGCAGGAAAAATTCTGAATGAAGGACAACCGGATAATCCTAATTTGGAAAAATACAGGGTTTACAAACTAACACGTGGTTGGGAAGGTTTACCACCAGGTAATCTTAAAAATTCTTATAAAAAAAATTACGATGAATGGCCAGTTGAAGACGGAGCACCCTGGATTGATATTGATCTTGATGGAAAATTTACGAGAGGAATTGATAAACCAGAAATTCTTGGCGATGAAATACTCTGGTATGTTTCAAACGACCTTGATACAAATAGAGTTTCATTAACTTATGGTTCATATCCAATCGGTCTCGAAATTCAGACCACGGTTTATGGATTCAATCTTACTAATGTTTTAGGCAGAACTGTTTTCAAAAAATATAAAGTGATAAATAAAAGTAAAAACACTATTGACTCTATGTATTTAGGTTATTGGTCAGATCCGGATATTGGCAATGGTTTAGATGACTATGTGGGATGTGATACGATTCTAAATTTAGCTTTTTGCTATAATGCTGATAACAATGATGAAGGAAATTACGGTAAAAATCCTCCTGCCGTTGGATACCTGTTGTTAAAAGGACCTTTAGTTAAAGAAAATGGAATTGCCAAGATTATTGATGATGAAAAATGGACAAATAAAAATCATGAGATGACGAGTTTTTTACTATTTGTTCCTTATGATTTCGACCCAATAGAATCATTCGATGGGAAACAACAATTTTATAATTATTTGAAAGGTTTAAATAGAAGCGGTGGACCATTTATTAATCCAGTTGATTCTTTACCAACAAAATTTGTTTTATCTGGTGATCCTGTCAATCAGATTGGCTGGTACGAAGGTAAAGGTTGGATAACTGGATTAAATCCTGGCGATAGAAGAATACTTATGTCAACGGGTCCATTCAACTTAGCTCCAGGCGATACACAGGAGATTACGATTGCAATAATAATAGCCCGAGGAAATGATAACATAAACAGCATTACTGAATTAAAGCAGGATGCTGGTCTAGTTCAATACTTCTTTACAAATAGTCCTGAGTTGCCAATTTGCAAAGGACCTTTACCATTACCGGAATACTTTTACCTAAGTCAAAATTATCCCAATCCTTTTAACCCGGTGACGACAATAAAATATTCCTTGCCTATACAAAAACAAGTTAGCATTAAGGTATTTGATGTTTTAGGAAGGGAAGTAAAAACATTGATAGATGATTTGAAATTGCCAGGTAATTATGAGGTTATTTTTAATGCTACCGGACTTTCAAGTGGCATTTATTTCTACAGAATTGATGCAGGTGAATTTAGTAAAACAAAGAAAATGCTGGTTCTAAAATAAATTTTATTTTTCAAGCTTTAATTAAAAAACTCTTTCAGCTTTGCATAACCACTCTTGCTAACAGGCAAAGATTTTCCATCTGTTAAAATAACTTTGTATGATTCCTTCTCGAACAATTCGATTTGTTTAACTTTAGTAAGCCTAACGGTGTAGGATCGGTGTATCCGAATAAAGTCGGCAGGATCAAGATGATCTTCAAAATATCTCATAGTTTTTTGCTTTAGGAATTTACCTTCCTCGGTGTAGAGCATAACATAATCATCTTGGGCTTCTAAATAATTAAGCTTATCTATCGGGATGATTGAAATCTTAGCCCCGCTTTTAACAATTACTCTTTCCAGAAATTCTTCCCGATCATCCAGGTGAGTTTGCAGCTTTTTTACTTCAGCAACATATTCATTTTTATTTTTCAATCTGGCTATTGCTTTATCAACCGCTTCACCAAATCTTTCTTCAGAAAATGGTTTTAGTAGATAATCAATCGCGTTAACCTCAAAAGCTTTCAATGCATATTGATCGTATGCAGTTGTAAATATAATTATTGGCTTTTCTTCCAATAGCTCAAGCATTTCAAACCCGGTAATCTTTGGCATTTGAATATCGAGAAATACAATGTCCGGTTTCAAATCAGTTATTGCTTTAATTCCTTCAAAACCATTGCTGCATTCAGTTAAAATTTCTATTGCTGGAAACGATTGAACATATTTTTTAACAATTTCCCTGGCTAAATCTTCATCATCAATTAAAATTGCTTTAATCTTTTTTTCCATCTTATTTACCTTCAAGCTATAGGAATAAATACATTAACAGTGAATAAATCTTTTTTCTTTTCAACCGAAAGCAGATTATCCTGGTTATAAATTAAACTTAACCTGTTCTTAATGTTCTGCAAACCGATTCCTTTCCCTTTTTTAATTCTTATTTCCTCATCAAAATTATTTTCAACTGTAAACTTCAGATAATTATTTTCCCGCGAACATTTTACTTTGATAAATATTTTTTCAAGACTTTCATACACACCATACTTGATGGCATTCTCAAACAATGGTTGGAATATCATGTTTGGTACTTTTACTTTTAAGCATTCAGGTGTATAATCTTCAATCAATTCAAATTTATCACCGAATCTGATTTTTTCAATATCGAGATACAATTTTATATTCTTAAGCTCCTCTCCAAGTTCATTGGTTTGCTTTTCATTTTCTGATAAAGTTGATCGAAGAAATCCAGACAACTTAATAATCATTTCCCTTGCTCTGTCTGGATTAGTAATCGTTAATGAGCTAATCGAATTAAGACTATTAAAAATGAAATGCGGATTTAACTGGTACTTTAATGTGCGGAGTTCAGCCTCCTTTACTAGAGTATTAAGCTCAACTTCTCTTTCAATTTTATCTCTTAAATTATAATAAAAAATTATCAAGTAGTTTATTGATACAATCAAAGTGAAATAAAGTACACCAAGCAGTAATCGCCAATAAAAAGTACTATACAGAAATTTCATTGTCTGATCATCTGATAATAGAATATTACGAAAGATGAAATCAGTTATTCCAACAGCAATTAAAGCACTTAATATTATTCCAACACTATTCTGAAGTAAAACTTTTATAAATGTATTTTCCTGAATGTTGATATACTTTACCATATACCATAAGCTTACTCCTAATAACATAAAACTTACATTGGAAATTAAACTATCAAGTGCAGCGTAACCCCACGGAAAAGCCAGCGCCTCAGCAAGAAGAATGAATTGAACAATTGAAACAGTTGTCCAGAAAATTAAATAATAAATGAAATTCTTAAGTTTTAAAAGAGGATTATTCATTTGATTTATTATGCTTCTTTTATTTCGCCACCCCCAAAGATAACTACCCCTTTAATAATTAAAACTTTATCATCTGGGTAAACTGCATTTCTATCTCTTCTTCTTTCATCATTAAAGCCACCAAATAGTGGAGTGATCTTTAGAATTACTTTCCAATCTCTTGGAACGTAGAAAGATACCCCACCCATAATCGCAAGTATATCAATTACATTTTCACCAGGAGCTAACTGGGAATCAGAAAGATCTATCTCGGCTCCACCCATAATAGCAGTTATTTTTCCACCCTGAAAATTCTTTGAATTTATATATCGTTTTCCACCACCGAATACAGCCATTTCATCAAGGATATCTTCATTAATCTCGGTGCCTTTAGACCTCGAATTTTCGAAATGATTTGAATGATAATTTTTTGGTTTTCGTTTAACATTTAAGAGTATATAAATACCAAGGATTATTAATGCAATGGGCCACAATTCCCATGCATTGAAAAAATAATACTTCGATAAAAGAAAAATGACACCAATAGCAACAAGAATATACCCGGCTACATCATTAGAATTAATTATTATAATGGCGCCGATTATTATTAAAATTACTTGCCACGAAAAAAGAATGTGAGGTATGTTGAAATCTATCATTTCGAAGTTGGATAGAAGGAATAATACACCCATAAGTAGAAAAATTCCTCCAATAATAGCTCTACCGCCGATTCTATTTTTACGTTCTACCATTTTGGATCCTTTCAATTATTTTTACATACAAAAATATCAAAGTAATGTTGTGGCGGAATAAGAAATCGGTGAAGAACTGATTTTTATCGGTAAAGACGCAAGCGATATGAGTTTTCGGGTTAATGACTTCAATCCTCCCTGGAAATTTATTTAATTGCAAAATTGTTTAATGGTTAATTTGCTGTTGGAGTTACAACAATTTATAAATTTAACAGTTACGCAATTTTCAATTTCCCAGGGCAATCTTCATTTTTAAATTACTATTCCGGTGTATCCTGCAAATTTGATTCATCAAGTAATGCTGGCTGCCCTGCAACCGGTAATACTTGAACGTCTCTTAATCTTCTTTCAATCGATCTAGTTCTTTTGCTTGCTTCATCAATTGTATTGGTTGCTTCCTGTAATTTCTTTTGAGTTTTATCAAGAACATCACCAAACTTGCCAAACTCTGTCTTAACAGCACCCAGCAGGCTCCAAACCTCACTTGTTCTTTTTTCTATTGCAAGCGTTCTAAATCCCATCTGCAAACTATTTAGAAACGCAGAAAGATTAGATGGTCCAGCTACAGTTATTTTATATTCCCGTTGAAGAATTTCAAGCATTCCGGGTCGCTTTGCAATTTCTGCATAAAGTCCTTCAAACGGAAGGAACATAATTCCAAAATCTGTAGTGTTTGGCGGATCTAAATATTTATCTCTAATATCTTTTGCCGATAACTTAATAGTTTTTTCAAGTTCTTTATTTGCCAAATCAATTCTTTCTGTGTTACCGCTTTCATAAGCGTCTAATAAGTACTGATATTTTTCTTGTGGAAATTTTGAATCTATTGGTAGCCAAACAGTCTGTTCAGTTTTTTCTCTTCCGGGTAATTTAATAGCAAACTCAACATTTTCCTTGCTTCCGATTTTTGTTATTACATTTTTAGAGTATTGTTCAGGGGATAAAATCTGTTCTAATATATTTTCCAATTGATATTCACCCAGTATTCCTCTTGTCTTTACACCGGACAAAACTTTTTTCAAATCACCAACACCAATTGCCAGGGTTTGCATTTCACCAAGTCCTTTGTGAACTTGTTCAAGTCTGTCACTAACAAGTTTAAATGATTCACCAAGTCGTTTTTCCAAAGTTGATTGTAATTTTTCATCCACAGTTGCTCTCATTTCATCAAGTTTCTTTGTATTGCTGTCCTGAAGATTTATAAGTCGTTCTTCAACTTTATCTCTCAACTGATCCAGCTTAACTTCATTCGTTTGCGTTAATTTATTTAGCTGTTCAGAGAATAATTTCAATTCGTTCTTTTGAAGTTGCGATGTTTCAGAAAGTTGTTTCAGTAAAGAATCAGTAATTGATTTTAGTGTGCCGGATAATTCTTCGCGGCTATGTTTTGATGAAAGTGAAAATTCATTTTGAAAGTTTTGAAGTTTTTTCTCCATTCCATCACGGAACAATTCCATTTTATCTTCAATCGTTCTGGAAAGTGTGTTCATGGTTTCTCTAAACGTTTCAAGCTGCGATTTTTGAAGATTGGAAACCTCTATCATCCTGTTAAAGAAAGAATCGTTTAAAAGTTTGAATGAACCACTTAGTTCCTCGCGGGTTTGTTTTGCAGCGTTGTTTGTTTCCTCACGGTTTCGCGAAAATTCATCTTTAATTAGTCGCTCTTGCTTGGTGGAGTTTTCTTCCAATGCAAGTTTAAAAGTTGTTTGTAATTCTGATAAATTAGTGCCAGTAATTTTCTTCAGCAAAATATAAATGATGATGAGACTGACTAAACTAATTATTAATGTAATGATGGAAAGAACTTCAATCATAAATTCCTCAATGAATTTTTAAGTAACAGTTAAGATTTAATTCTGAAATTATTTAAAAATGAATATCTGAATTATATATTTTCAGATAAGGTACCATTTCAGCTTCCTTAAACTGCGATATAAAAATAATGATTATTATTTTCTAAAATATAATTTTTCATACAAATAGTATGGGAAATTATTAGTTTGCTAATGTTCTTTTTTATTTTAATAGAACCTAAACGAATTTATGGCAAATTGGTTTAAACTTTCAATTGGAATTTTTGTTTCTACAGTAGTTTTAATTTCTGCCGGCATATTCCTTTTCTATCTTCTATTGCAGCATTCTTTACCGGATTACAATGGTGAAAAGGATTTTCCTGGTTTATCAAACAAAGTTGAAATATACCGGGATGATTATGGAATTCCATATATTTTCTCGCAGACTGATGAAGATGCTGCATTTGCATTAGGATACGTTCATGCTCAGGAAAGATTATTTCAGATGGATATTGCAAGACGAGCTGGTGAAGGTAAGTTGAGTGAAATCTTTGGCTCTAAAACTCTTGCATTCGATATGATGTTTAAAACTATTGGAATGGATAGAGTTGCAACGCAGGTTCTGAAACAATTAAATCGAGAAACTAAAAATATATTAGAAGCCTATTCAGAAGGTGTGAATGCATATATCCAGGAATACAAAGGAATGTACGCTTTTGAGTTCGATGTTTTACAATACGATCCCGAGCCATGGAAACCTGAACAAAGTTTGCTTATTGGTAAATTAATGGCTTGGGAGCTTAATATTAGCTGGTGGACAGATATTGCATTTTCAAATCTTGTTCAAAGTTTAGGAGAAGAAAAAGTAAAAGAAATTTTACCAGACTATCCGGAGAATGCACCTACGATAATTCCTTCAGCAATTTCCAGTTACTCTAAAATAACTACAGGTTTGATTGATGTTGAAAAATCATTCCGAACATTTATGGGATTCAAGGGGACCCATATTGGATCAAATAATTGGGTTGTGAATGCAACCAAATCTGCAAGTGGAAAACCTATAATTGCCAACGATCCACATTTAGCTTTTCAAGCTCCGGGTAAGTGGTATGCTGCAGTTATAAGGGGAAAGGATTGGAAAACTGAAGGAGTAACATTGCCCGGTATTCCAGCAATAGTAATTGGAAAAAATCAAAATATATCATGGGTGCTTACAAATGTAATGGCTGATGATGCTGATTTCTATAACGAGCATATTGATTCAACAGGTAAGAAATATTTATTTAACGGTAATTGGATGGATCTAAAAACTTTCGATTATAGAATACATGTTAAAGATTCCTCAGTTGTTAAAATAACTGTAAAAGAAACTCATAGAGGACCTATCGTTTCGGATATTCATTTGCTTAATAAAAACTATCCGGTAAAAAACGGCAGCCAGGCTGTAATGAGTATGCGTTGGACAGGTCTTGATATAAGTAATGAGTTACCTGCTTTTTATTCAATCAATAAAGCAAAAAACTGGATTGAGTTTAAGGAAGCATTAAAAAACTTTTCTTCACCTGGACAAAATTTTGTATATGCTGATAAAGAAGGGAATATCGGTTATGTCTGTGCAGCTAAACTTCCTATCCGAAATTCAGTTAGTCCAACTTTTATTTATGATGGTTCAACAGACATTAATGATTGGAAAGGATTTGTTCCATTTGAACAAATGCCAACGCTCTACAATCCACCAGAAAATTTTATTGCTACTGCAAATAATAAAACGGTTAAAAATTTTCCTTATCATATATCCAATCTTTGGGAGCCACCTTCAAGAATTACAAGAATAAATGAGCTGTTAAATTCAAAACCAAAACTATCGATAAATGATTTTAAGAATTTTCAAATGGATTTTATTTCTCCATATGCACGGGAAATTACCCCATTCATCCTTTCCGCATTTCAAGATATAAAAATCACAGATATAAATTTGAATTTAGCTTTAGAGTTGTTAAAGAAATGGAATTTTGCAATGGATGAATTCAGCCAGGTTCCAGCTATATACAATGTTTTCTTTAATTATCTTTTGCAAAATATTTTTGAAGATGAGATGGGGAAGAATCTTTTTCAACAATATATTTTTATAGCGAATGTTCCATACAGAACCGTAGCAAAATTGTTAAAGGAAAATTCTTCTACATGGTTTGATAATACAAAAACTCCAAAAAGCGAAAGTAGAGATGATATTATTCGGAAAAGTTTGGCTGATGCTCTAACATTCTTAGAGCGGAAGTATGGCAGCAATCTGGCAGATTGGCAATGGGGAAATCTTCACCAGGTCGTTCATAAACACATGTTCCATGGAAAAATCTCTGCTCTGGATAATTATATTGATGTTGGTCCGTACAATGTTGGAGGTGATGGAACTACTATTTTCAATACGGAATATTCTTTTAACCAACCATACGAAAATATCCTGGGACCTTCGATGCGTTACTTATTTGATTTTTCTAAGCCCGAAGAATTTCAATTAATTCTTCCCACCGGAGAATCCGGAAATATTTTTTCTAATCATTATAAAGATATGAGCAGAATGTGGCTTACTGGTAAATACATTACAATAAACACCAACGAAGATCATATCAGGAATGCAGGTTACAAACTACTTATTCTAAAATAAATTCCGCCTAAAATCCCGGGTCATTCTTTTAAAAACAATTTAATTGGAAGTTTAGTAAATTTGTCAGTAAAAAAATTGAAGATAAATGAAAGTAGTAGAACATCTTGCTCGATCAACAAATCCGCTCATCAGCTTTGAGATTATACCTCCTCAGCGAGGCGGTGATATTAAAGGATTGCTTGGAATTATTGATGCAATTTCAAAATACAATCCTCCATTT
This sequence comes from Ignavibacteriales bacterium, assembly GCA_026390815.1. Classification (NCBI taxonomy): domain Bacteria; kingdom Pseudomonadati; phylum Ignavibacteriota; class Ignavibacteria; order Ignavibacteriales; species Ignavibacteriales bacterium. The sequence goes on from JAPLFH010000058.1 coordinate 25,290, forward strand.
ATAGACATTACAAGTCACGCGGCTGAAGTTATCTATGAAGAAACACCCCAGGGTATTCAGCGAAGGATAAAACGAAAGCGACCGGGTACACTTGGTATTTGTGCCTTGATTCAAAATAAATATAATATTGATGCCGTGCCGCATATTTTATGTCAGGGTTTTACACGAGAGGAAACAGAAGATTTTTTAATAGAGCTTCTGTACCTTGGGATTGATAATGTTCTTGCAATCCGCGGAGATGAGAACAATTATAAAAAACCGCTTCATTCCGGCAGGAGTGCAAACATATATGCAGTTGATTTGGTAAAACAAATTTCCGCACTTAACAAAGGAAAATATTTAGAGGAAGGTCTGTTGGATGCTAAACCAATGGACTTTTGTATTGGTGTAGGCGGATATCCTGAAAAACATTTTGAGTCACCTAATATTAAAATTGATATTAAATTTACCAAAGAAAAAATTGAAGCTGGTGCAGGGTATATTGTTACTCAGATGTTTTATGACAATGGTAAATTTTTCAAATACCTTGAACTATGCAAAGAGGAAGGAATTAACGCACCGATAATTCCAGGATTAAAAATTATAACATCCAAATCTCAGTTAGTTAATATTCCACGCAACTTCTATATTGATATTCCGGAAGATCTTGCTATGGAAGTTAGTAATGCTAAGCCTGAACATGTAATTGAGATTGGTGTAGAATGGGCATACAAACAGGTAGAAGAATTATTAAACAGAAAAGTAGCAGGTGTTCATTTTTATATTATGCAGAGCTCCAAACCAATTTTAAAATTGATGGAGAAGTTGAATCTATAAAATGGAAAACTAATGTTAAATATTCATAAAAGAATTATACGAAGATTAAGATGGGGTGTTGCCGGCTGTGGCAGTTTTACAGAAAATGCTTTCATTCCAACTTTGCAATTGATGCCAAAGAGTAAATTGATTTCGCTATACAGTTCAGATATTAACAGAGCTAAGACTTTGGCAGATAAATTTGGAGCGCAATTTGCGTTTAATAATTATTCTGAATTTCTAAAAAGCGACATAGATTGTGTTTACATTGGAAGTGCTAATATAAATCACTACTACCAGGTTATTGAAGCTGCCAAATCGGGTAAACATATTCATTGCGAAAAACCTTTGGCAATAAATTTTGAACAAACAAAAGAAATGGTTGAGGTCTGCCAGGCAAATAATGTTTTGTTGTCGGTTAATTATGTTCACCGCTTTCATCCAATAGTTGTTAAAGCAAAGGAAATAATTGAAAAAGGAATGCTGGGTAAAATTGTTTCAATAAGTGTAAACTTTAATATGGATTATATGCCCAATGAAAATTTTAGATTCAAAAAAGAATTAAGCGGTGGTGGAGCACTTAGAGATGTCGGCACTCATATGATTGATCTTTTAAGGTTTTTTGGTGGTGAGATTTTGGAAATCCAGGGAGTTATGGATAACATTATTTATAAAAGTGAAGTAGATGATTTTGCGGCAGCAATAGTTAAATTTGAAAAAGGCGGGTATGGGCAATTTAACGTTTCCTATAATACAAAGAAGGCGTTTAATAGAGTTGAAATACTTGGCTATAAAGGTTGTATCAGTATAGAAAATTTAATTGGTAAAAGAACTTCTCCGTGTAAGCTGATTATAGATTTAAATGGAGAAGGTAAAAAAGCATTCAGGAAAAGAGGAAATAAGTTACTTTATACTTTACGTGCTATACAAAAATCTTTTTTAAATAATCAACCACTTCCTATTACCGGAAAGGATGGAATGATAAATATGAAATTGATGGAAGAACTTGAGAGAAAATGTCTTTACGGAAAGAACTAATTGAAGCTTGCCATAAGGTTTATCAACAAGGATTTGTTGCTGCAACAGATGGAAATCTTTCATGCCGAATTTCTAAAAACAGATTTCTTATAACTCCATCTGGCAAATCTAAAGGTGAACTTTGCGAAAAAGATTTGCTGGAAATTGATGAGAATGGGAAAATTCTTAAAGGCAGCGGAAAAGTTTCAACTGAATTTAAACTGCATCTTTTTGTTTACAAAAATAGGGAAGAAGTAAAATCAGTAATCCACTGTCATCCGGTATTTGCAACGGCATTCGCGGCTTCCGGTTTGGCATTGGATAAACCAGTTTTTCCGGAAGTAATTTTAACTTTAGGAAAAATTCCAATTTGTAAATACGCCACTCCCTCAACCAAAGCGGTTACTTCTTCAATGGAACCATATATTAAAACAGCTTGGGCAATGCTGCTGGCAAATCACGGAGCAGTTACCCTTGGTAAAAACATCAGAGATGCTTTTTATAAGATGGAAAAACTGGAGCATACTGCAAAAACTATTTTTGTCGCAAAATTACTGGGGGGAGAAAAAATTCTTTCCAGGAAAAATGTAATTGAGTTATACTCTATTGCTGAAAAAGTGTATGGAGCTAAATCAAATATCAAATAACATTTATAACAATAACTAAAATTTAATGGATGGAATTAAGAAATTGAAAATTGCTCTTTTAATAGGAGGAACTTCACCAGAACGAGAAGTATCTAAGTCGTCAGGAAAAAGTATTTATTACTCTCTGAAGGAGTTGGGATATTCAGTAATATTAATAGATCCCGCTTATGGTTTGAACCAACCTACAAAAGAGGAAGATTATTTCTCCGAAAAGGATTTTGCAGAGATTACCAATCGCAATTGTGGAATTGCAATTAATTCTTCGTTGCTGGATGATGTGGATTTAGTTTTTATTGGACTTCATGGTAAATGGGGAGAAGATGGAACAATCCAGGCATTGTTGGAATTGAGAGGAATTAAATACACTGGAGCCGGTGTACTTGCAAGTGCTTTAGCTATGGATAAAAATGTTTCGAAAATCATGTTTCAGCATTATGATGTTGCTACACCAAAATGGTTTGTAGTTGAAAAGTGGGATAAGGATTTCCAGGTAGTAATTGAAAAGACTAAAAAGTTTTTTGGCTTCCCCTGTATAATTAAACCAAATGATCAGGGTTCTACGATTGGTTTAACCTTATGCAGAAGTGAAGAAGAATTACAGCCGGCAGTTGAAATAGCGCGAAAGTTTTCTGATAAGGTTTTGATTGAGGAGTATATACCCGGAAAAGAAATTGAAGTTGGAATTCTTGATAATGAAGCTCTTCCGGTTCTTGAAATTAAACCAAAGCATGATCTTTACGATTATGAATGCAAATACACAAGTGGCATGAGCGAATATATTGTTCCTGCCCAAATTCCTATTGCCATAGCCCGGCATCTTCAACATCAAGCACTGCTTGCCTTCCAATCAGTAGGTGGAAAAAGTTATGGTAGAATTGATTTTAGAATGACGAATGAATTTAAAACCTATTGCCTTGAAGTAAACACTTTGCCTGGAATGACTAACACAAGTCTTGTTCCCAAAATGGCAAAAGCTGCGGGAATAAGTTTTGGCGATTTATTAGAAAGAATTATTCAACTGGCAATAAAATGAAAAACGCCGGAAAAAAAAGTAAAATAAAATATTTTATTTACTTTCTAATCTTCATTGCTGTGATTTCATTCTTTTTATTCAACCGGTTTGGCATATTAAAATATGTTGATTTGGTTAATCAAAAGAATAAATTAAATGACCAGATCAAGCAAGTGGAAAATGAGAATAAAAATCTCCGGAATGAAATTGATTCTTTAAAATCAGTTGATTCCAAAATTGAGAAAGTTGCCCGGGAAAAATATCACATGAAAGCAAAGGGTGAAAAAGTCATAAGGGTGGAAGCAAAGTAAGTACTTTGCACAATACAGCAAAATCGAATAAAATTTATAACAGAATACTTCATCATCATTTGTAAATAAAAATTATTTTAAAGTTGATGCTAAGCGAGAAAATAAAAATATCATCGGTTCCTTTAGCTGAAAGAGTCAGACCAATTGACCTGAATGAATTTCAAGGACAGACAGCATTGCTTGGAACGGGAAAACCGATTCGATTAATGATAGAGAATGATAATCTAAGTTCGTTTATTCTTTGGGGTCCTCCGGGTAGTGGAAAAACTACAATAGCAAGAATTATAGCTCAGAAAACCAAATCAGAATTTTATAAAATCAACGCTGTTTCATCAGGTGTTAAAGACCTTAGAGAAATAATTATTAAAGCTGAACAGAATAAACTTTATAACAAAAGAACAATTTTATTTATTGATGAAATCCATCGTTTTAATAAAGCACAACAGGATGCACTTTTGTCAGCAGTTGAATCTGGATTAATCATTCTTATTGGCGCCACTACAGAAAATCCTTCATTTGAAGTTATTCCAGCTTTAAGATCGAGATGCCGCGTTTTTGTTTTAGATGAACTTTCGAAATCTGATTTGGAAAATATTTTAGACAATGCATTATTGAAGGATGAATTTCTTTCTGTAAGAAAGGTGGAAAAGATCGATAAAGATTTTTTAATTTTTGCTTCCGGCGGAGATGCCAGAATTCTTCTTAATATTTTAGAAGCTGCTTATATACAGGAATCTAATTCTGAAGTAATAAATCTTTCCAAAATTGTAATTGAAAATGTACTGCAGAGAAAGAATATTTTATATGATAAAGCTGGTGAAGAACATTATAATGTCATTTCAGCATTCATTAAGAGCCTTAGAGGCAGCGATCCTGATGCATCCTTGTATTGGATGGCAAGAATGCTTGAAGGCGGGGAAGACCCTTTATTCATTGCAAGGAGAATGGTAATTTTTGCCTCCGAAGATGTTGGTAACGCATCACCAAATGCATTGCTTCTTGCCGAAGCTGCCTTTAGCGCCGTTGATAAAATTGGGATGCCGGAAGGAAGAATTATTCTTGCTCAGTGTGTTACATATTTAGCATCATGTCCAAAAAGTAATTCTTCGTATATGGGGATTGAAAGTGCACTATCCGATGTAAGGAATAAAGAGCTTTTTGCGGTTCCTCTTCATTTAAGAAATGCACCAACCAAACTTATGAAAGAGCTTGGTTATGGAAAAGAGTATAAATATCCTCATAGTTTTGATAATCATTTTGTAGAAGTAAATTATCTTCCAGACGAATTAAAAAATGCTCAATATTATTTTCCCTCTGAAAACGGGCAGGAAAAATCCCTGAAAGAAAGATTGAAAAGTCTTTGGAAGAATCGGAAAAAATATTGATCAGATTAGAGCAAACATTTTGCCGGGCAATTGTGTAACTAACCCCTTAAATTCCAGTGAAAGTAAATGAACAAGACAATCCGAAGTTGACATTGAAGTCAATTCTGAAATTTTATCTATTTGGATTGGAGTATTTGTTAGATTAGAAATAATTTTATCTTCAAAAATTGATAACTCGATGCTTGGTTTTGGAATATTCTTTCCAATAACTGGTTTTAATTTTAACTCTAACTCTTGTAAAATATCTTCTGGATTTAAAACAAGTTTAGCTTCACCTTTTTGAATAAGAAGATTTGTTCCTTCGCTTTGTTTAACATCAATATTGCCTGGAATAGCAAATACTTCTCTGTTCTGATCAAGTGCAAAAGAAGCTGTTTGCATTGCCCCGCCATTCAATGCGGTTTCAATAACTAAAGTACCTAAAGTTAAACCGGAAATTATACGGTTTCGTTTTGGAAAATTTTGTGCATCGGGTTTTGTTCCTAAAGGATATTCAGAAATTATTAATCCCTTTTCAGAAATTTCATCAAACAATTTTTTATTTTCGGGTGGATATATGACGTCCAAACCAGTACCCAGTATTGCGATTGTTCGTCCATTAATCCTTAGAGTTGATTTATGTGCAATAGAATCAATTCCACGAGCCAAGCCACTAACTATTGGGATATTTTGTTTTGCAAATTCGGATGAGAATCTTTCTGCCTGATTCTTACCATAAGCTGTTGGAGTTCTTGTTCCAACTATTGAAAGAGCAAATTTATCAAATTCTGAATATTTCCCTTTTATGTATAAAATTAATGGCGGATCGTAAATTTTTTTTAATAATTCCGGGTATTCGGTATCCCAAACAGTAAGTACACTTCCACCAATTTTTAAAAGCTGATCATATTCTTTTTCTAAATTAATTTGAAGTTTATTTTTTGTTAACCTGATATTCGAAATTCTTGTAGCAAGAATTTTGTCGATTCCTTCAGCTTGGATTAAAGAAGTTGTGCTTGAGTTTAGAATTTTTTCAAGAGATTTAAATTTTGAAAGTAAGTTGCGAAGTTTAAGAGGACCTATTCCCTCAACACTTAATAATAAGCGAAGATTTACAAATCGATCAAAACTAATTCTCATTAATTTTAATTAAAATTACCTAATTACAATTTCTTGTTAAAATGCAATTAAAGATGAAAATTTTGGAAAAGTTCAGTTTACTGATTTTTTATTATCTTGTCTTTTCCTATAAAATATTGAAGTTGGAATAATTAAAAAATAGCTAATAATTAATGTAATGGGTGATACTATCAATGCAATAGGACTGTCCCAAGTACCAACAGACATTAAATAAAAGCCTATTATCAGTAAAACAATTCCAATCAACAAAAAATAGTAATTTCCTTTATCCCAATAGATAGTAAATGGAGATGAGGAAATAAATTTTTGTGGTTTACTTATCTTTTTAGATTTTGCCATATTTAATCTCAAATATTAAAATTTAAAAGCCCAGTGTTGGGGGGGACACTGGGCCGACTCCATAATTGCCAAATTCTGGGGAGTGAACTTGGCGGAGCCAAAAATCATTTATGAATTTGATATACAATTTTTCGTATAGTATCAAACTGTAAATAAGGATATTCATCCCTTAATGCATCAATTGCATCGCTGGCACTAAGTTTAGAAGCTCTTAACTCCTTAAACTTATTTCTGATTTGATAATCTCTAACTGATTTTTCATCAATTAGCCCTTTGCTACTTAATAATTCAAAAATTTCATCACTAATTAAGTCACTCAAGGGATTTTCAATCCTGGATTTTAATGTTTTCATATAACCTTCCCTTCCTACTTTGTTAAACAGATTAACTATTCAATACAAATCGTATCAAAAATCTATAAAACCTCACCATTTAAAACAATAAAACCTAAAAATAGTTCCGGAAAAAAATACTTGAAAACATTATTATTACATTGAAAAATACAAATAATAATCTCTAAATGTCAAATAAAATTTGTCTACTGTAAGATTAATTTATTATAAATATACTCCAAAAAAAAAAATATGGCAGACACTGAACAACACCTATCAGAATTGTAAACACTTCAGTAAAAAATTATTTCTAGAAACTTTTGAAAAATTAATAATTAGTTGAGCGGCACTCCCACTAAAGTGTGAATCTAAAATAAATTCAATGGATTCCTGCTTTCGTAGGAATGACAAATTAAATTTTCCAGAAGTTTCTTCTAGAAATAGAATAATTATTTTATCTTTTTTGCTACAATCACTTGACTTTTATGAATCATTGCATTATTTTTTAAGTCCAATTTTTATGGATGTTCTTTGAAAAAGTGAGTGTAAAAAACCTGTCAGTAATGGTTTCAATTGAATTATATCTCTGTTGATTACAAAATTTTAAATAATTTACAACGGAGAGTTTGATCCTGGCTCAGGACGAACGCTGGCGGCGTGCCTAACACATGCAAGTCTACGAGAAAGGAATAGCAATATTCTTAGTAAAGTGGCGCAAGGGTGAGTAATATGTAAGTAATCTGCCCACGGATTTGGAATAACGTCGAGAAATCGGCGCTAATACCTAATAATGCAGCGGCATCGCATGATGATGTTGTTAAAGTTTCAGCAATGAAACGTCTATGGATGAGCTTGCAGCTGATTAGCTAGTTGGTAAGGTAAAAGCTTACCAAGGCAACGATCAGTAGCTGGTCTGAGAGGATGATCAGCCACACTGGAACTGAGACACGGTCCAGACTCCTACGGGAGGCAGCAGTGAGGAATATTGGGCAATGCCCGGAAGGGTGACCCAGCAACGCCGCGTGGAGGATGAATGCCGTAAGGTTGTAAACTCCTGTTAGAGGGGACGAAAAATTAATATTCGTAAGGGTATTAAATTGACGGTACCTTCAGAGAAAACCCCGGCTAACTACGTGCCAGCAGCCGCGGTAATACGTAGGGGGTTAGCGTTGTCCGGATTTACTGGGTGTAAAGGGCGCGTAGGCGGGTTTGTAAGTCAGAGGTGAAATCCTACAGCTTAACTGTAGAACTGCCTTTGATACTGCAAATCTTGAGTTCAGAAGAGAGAGACGGAATTCCAGGTGTAGTGGTGAAATACGTAGATATCTGGAAGAACACCAGTGGCGAAGGCGGTCTCTTGGTCTGACACTGACGCTGAGGCGCGAAAGCGTGGGTAGCAAACAGGATTAGATACCCTGGTAGTCCACGCTGTAAACGATGAATACTAGATGTTGGGTAGAAATACTCAGTGTCGCAGCTAACGCATTAAGTATTCCACCTGGGGAGTACGATCGCAAGGTTGAAACTCAAAGGAATTGACGGGGGCCCGCACAAGCAGTGGAGTATGTGGTTTAATTCGAAGCAACGCGAAGAACCTTACCAGGACTTGACATAGCATTGATCGGTCTAGAGATAGACCTTCCCTTCGGGGCAATGTATACAGGTGGTGCATGGTTGTCGTCAGCTCGTGTCGTGAGATGTAAGGTTAAGTCCTTGAACGAGCGCAACCCCTGTCGCTAGTTGCTAACCCGCAAGGGTGCACCCTAGCGATACTGCCAGCTAAAAGTTGGAGGAAGGAGGGGATGACGTCAAATCCTCATGGCCTTTATGTCCAGGGCTACACACATGCGACAATGGTCGGTACAACGGGTCGCAACACCGCGAGGTGAAGCCAATCTC
>JAPLFH010000059.1 GCA_026390815.1 Ignavibacteriales bacterium
TTAAATCCCAAACCGTTAGGTAACGAACTACACTCTGTTTATTTTTATGATGAATTGAACGGATGGGCATTCGGCGGATCATCCGTATTAAGAATGCGTGAAGGTTCACCAAACTTTACCATTGTTCCAACAGAATGTATATTATTTGAAAACAATATATCCCGGTAGAGAAGCAACAAAAAGATATTTAAATAGAGAGGAATAGAAATGAAATATTTAGATAAAGAAGAAAAAGATTTAATTGAATCTTACGAAAAAGGTGAATGGAAAGCCATCAAAAAGAAAAACCAAAAGAATTATATAATAGCAGCAAAAGAAAGCATATCTAAAAACAAACGAATAAACATTCGATTGACTTCAAAGGATTATCACGATATTCAAGTGAAAGCAATAGAACAAGGAATTCCCTATCAAACATTAATTTCCAGCATAATCCATAAGTATAATAAAGGGGAATTAAAATCTTCAGCAATATAGTGTCAATGGTATAATACAGTGTCGGAAAGAAAACATTCAAACTGAAGGCAAACTTGTAATGATGAAGCCAAAATTCAATCCGCTAGTTTTATGAAAATTAAGATGAAGAATTTTGTTAAGCCAGTCATTAACCGGGAAGTTATTTTATTATTTGTAATTGCGTTTTTACTTTCTTGATTTTAGTGGCAGCAACACTGTATGCCGTTATACCGGTAGCTTCAAATTCGAAAAATATCCTTTTATGAATTATTAAAGAGAAAGAGAAATCTTTAATGCTTTATCTATTTCACTCATTTTTGATTTACTTAATGAACCATATTTGGTGATTAATCTTGCGTCTTTGTCAACAGTTCTAATTTGTCCACAATCAACGTAGCTTTCTTCCTTTAAAACGCCCTCACCTTTTTCAATAAATATCATAATGCATGAAACAATTTATTTATAATTTGAATTCAACTTATTAACAATTTGTTAATGCTGCCTTAACATTAACTTAACATTCATAAAGTAATTTTAGACGAGAATTTTTTTAAACAAGGAGTATCTATGAAAAATTTGTTTTTACTAATTGGCTTTTTTGTAATCTCATTATTTAAACTGCAGGCGCAGGATGTAAAAGAAAATGTAAAATTTAGCGGCTTAATGTTCGGCGACTACTTTTACAACATTGATAATTCGGATATAACCAAGAAGGATTTAAGCGGATTTCAATTTAGAAGAATATACATTACCACTGACTATAATATTGCAGAAAATTTTGAAACTCGTTTCAGATTGGAAGCTGATCAGGGTGCTGGATCATTAACCGCCGGTGGAAAAATTGGCGTTATGGTTAAAGATGCATATTTAAAATGGAAAGGAATTTTCAGCGGATCGGATATGATTTTTGGTATTTCTCCTACTCCCGCTTTTGATGTATCCGAAGGAGCTTTTCAGTATCGCGCAATAGAAAAAACTATTATGGATCTATTCAGTATCGTTCCTTCAAGAGATTTTGGAGTTGATCTAAAAGGTAAATTAACAGAAAGCGGTTCTGTAAATTATTGGTTTAAAATTGCTAATAATTCCGGCAACGCTCCGGAAACAGATAAGTATAAAAGATTTTACGCGCAATTTCAGTTGAAACCTGTTGAAGGATTTATAGCTACTTTTTATGGTGATTTTGCATCGAAGGCAAATAAACTTGATAAATTCGATAACCAGACAAAATCAAACGATCAGGTAGTTGGGGCAGTATTTCTGAATTACAAAAACAAGGATAATTTTTCGATTGGAGCCGAATCATTTTACAGAAGTATTCAGAATAATTTTAGTAAAACCTCCACTCAGGCGTTGCAAAACCAAAATAGTTTTGGAGTTTCTTTTTGGGCTTGGGCTTCTTTGTCGGAAAAATTTAGAGTGGTTGGAAGATTTGATAATTATGATCCTAATTCTGATAACTCAAATGATGCCGTGTTATTATTACTTGCCGGTATCGATTTTAGACCTGTTAAAAATGTAAGCATTATTCCAAACTTTGAACTATTCAAATATGAAGGAAAAGATCCAAAAGATTTAGTCGGTAGAGTAACATTTTATTATCAATTTTAATAAAGGAGTGAAAATGAAATTTCGAATAATCATATCAACACTATTAGCCATTTACTTTTCTTCAACTTCAATTGCGCAATTACAATTGAATGGAGCAGGTGCAACTTTTCCTTTTGTTATATATTCTAAATGGTTTGATGAATACAAAAATGCGACTGGTGTTCAATTCAATTATCAATCAATTGGCAGCGGTGGTGGCATCAAACAAATTATTGAAGGAACTGTAGATTTTGGTGCAACTGATGGACCTATGACTGATCAACAATTAGCTGATGCTAAAACTAAACAGGGTACAGATATTCTGCACATTCCAACTGTAATGGGAGCGGATGTTGTGTGTTATAATTTACCTGGTGTTGCCAAAGGGCTTAAGTTCGACGGTGAAACCCTATCGGCTATATTTTTGGGAAAAATTACAATGTGGAACGATGCCGGTATTAAAAAACTAAATCCAAAATTAAATCTTCCTAATAAAGCAATTATTGTTGCGCATCGTTCTGATGGAAGCGGAACCACTTATATTTTTACAGATTATTTAACAAAAGCCAGCAAGGAATGGGAATCGAAAGTTGGTAAAGGAACTTCAGTTAACTGGCCTGTTGGTTTGGGTGGAAAGGGTAACGAAGGTGTTGCCGGTTTGGTAAAGCAAACTGAAGGATCAATCGGTTATGTTGAATTAGCTTATGCAGTAAAAAATAATATTGCATACGCTGATATGAAAAATAAAGCCGGTAAATTTATCGAAGCAACTTTTGCTTCAGTTAGTGCGGCTGCCGAAGGCGCTTCCAAAAATATGCCTTCAGATCTACGCGTTTCAATTACTGACGCGGACGGAAAAGATTCTTATCCAATTTCAGGATTTACCTGGTTGCTTATTTATCAAAATATAAAAGATGATGCAAAAGCTAAAGCATTGGTAAAATTCTTAAAATGGGCAATGAATAAAGGACAATCCTATGCTACCGGGCTTTACTATGCTCCACTTCCAAAAGCCGTAGTTAAGCTGTGTGAAAAGAAAATCAGTTTAATTACTGTGAATGGCAAAAAAATTAAATAGTGCTTGTAAGTGATTATTGGATAGTGTTGAAATTAAAACAGCTAAAAAAAACATAATAAAAAAATTCTTTTCATCGTACAACTTCGGCGATTTCATATTCGAAAGACTGACACTACTCTTTGCGATGTCAGTCTTTCTTCTTGTTTTGTTGATGGGTTACGAGATGTACCAGGGTTCCAGAATTTCCATTGAAAAATTTGGGTGGAGTTTTTTAACCAACTCTACATGGGATCCGGTTAGGGAAATTTATGGTGCTTTGCCTATCATTTATGGTACTCTGGTATCTTCATTCCTATCTTTAATCCTGGCATTACCACTTAGTATTGGAGTGGCAATTTATCTGTCAGAAGTAGCTCCACCCTGGTTAGAGAAACCTCTTTCATTTTTAGTGGAACTTCTGGCAGGTATTCCAAGTGTTATCTACGGTTTATGGGGAATTTTTGTATTAGTTCCTTTGATACGAAATTATATTGAACCTTATTTATCGGATAAGCTTGGATTTTTACCATTCTTCCGCGGTGCACCTTATGGATTTGGAATGTTAGCCGCTGTTTTGATTTTAACAATTATGGTGCTGCCAATAATTTCTTCCATTACCCGTGACGTGTTAAAGTCTGTTCCACATTCCCTGCGAGAAGCTGCATTAGCGCTTGGTGCAACTAAATGGCAATCCACTATTATTATTTTAAAGGATGCTAAATCCGGAATACTTGGCGCAACCATGCTTGGTTTTGGAAGAGCAATTGGAGAAACAATGGCTGTAACTATGGTTATTGGCAACAGAGCTTTAATTTCTCCATCCTTATTTGATCCATCTTACACAATGGCAAGTTTAATAGCAAATGAATTTACTGAAGCAACCTCGGATATGTATATGAGTGCATTGATTCAGCTTGCGCTGGTTCTTTTTATAATTACAATAATTATTAATGCACTTGCAAGGTTCCTGGTTTGGAGTATGAGCAGGAAATGGAAAACGATATAATGAATTCAAAATTTTTCTTTTATAGAAAAAAAATAACAAGCACAATTATGATGTCTTTGACATTTGTTGCTGCATTGGCAGCAATTGTTCCGTTAGTTTTCATTTTCTATTATACAATTTCTAAAGGCATTACTTATTTCAATTTTAGTTTTTTTATTTCCATGCCCAAATCGGTTGGTGAAACTGGTGGTGGAATGGCTAATGCAATTGTTGGTACATTAATTTTAATTGGTATTGGTGGCGCAATTGGAATTCCCGTTGGCATAATGACAGGAACATATTTATCAGAATTTGGTAATAACAAATTTGGGTTTTTAGTAAGGTTTTTAACTGATGTATTAAGCGGCATTCCTTCTATTGTTGTTGGTGTAGTTGCTTACACTATGATTGTAGTTCCTATGAAGCATTTTTCTGCATTTGCTGGTGGGGTTGCTCTGGGAATTTTAATGATACCAACAATAACAAGAACAACAGAGGAAATGATAAAGCTGGTTCCTCATTCTTTGCGCGAAGCTGGGTTAGCATTAGGAATACCGAAATGGAAAACTACTACTGCAATTATTTTGCGTACGGCATGGAAAGGAATTGCGACCGGTGTTTTACTTGGTTTATCAAGAGCTGCCGGAGAAACCGCTCCTTTACTTTTTACTGCTTTAGGTAACCGTTTTTGGTCCACCAATGTTGGGCAGCCAATTGCTTCATTAACAGTATACATTTACGATTATGCCAAAGCTCCTTTTGAAGATTGGAATCAACAAGCCTGGACTGGTGCGTTAGTGCTGATATTGCTAATCTCAATTTTAAGTTTGTTGTTTAGAATTATAACTCGATCAAAATATAAATCAAATTAAATCTTCCGGATAAAAATGGATATCAAATTATCAATTAAAAACTTAGAAGCGTATTATGGCAAAAATAAAGTTTTAAAAGACATCTCAATGGAAATTCCCAAAAATAAAGTTGTGGCAATTATCGGTCCTTCTGGATGCGGTAAATCAACATTTATAAGATGTCTTAATAGAATGCACGAAGTTGTTGGCGGTACAATTAAAGGATCAATTTTACTTGATGGAGAGGAACTAACAAAAACTGACCCGGTACTATTAAGAAAAAGGGTGGGGATGGTATTTCAGAAACCAAATCCTTTTCCGACAATGTCTATTTTCAATAATGTTGCCGCAGGATTAAGATTAAATGGAATCCGAAACAAAAAATTAATTACGCCAATTGTTGAAAGGTGTTTGCAGCAAGCTGCACTTTGGGATGAAGTAAAAGATAATTTAGGTGATTCCGGAGCAAATATTTCCGGCGGACAGCAGCAAAGATTATGTATTGCCAGAACGCTCGCCGTTGATCCGGAAATAATTTTAATGGATGAGCCGGCAAGTGCACTGGATCCTATTTCAACTGCCAAGATTGAGGAGCTTATTTTTAAATTAAAAAAGAACTATACAATTGTTATTGTTACACATAACATGCAGCAGGCTGCAAGAGTAAGCGATTACACCGCCTTCTTCTATTTAGGTGAACTTATTGAATATGACGTGACTAAAAAAATATTTACAAACCCGGCAAAAAAACAAACCGAGGATTATATAACCGGCAGGTTCGGTTAAGCAATAAAACTGACTTAAAAGTATTACAAACCAAAAGGTAAAAATGCTTACACAATTTGAAATAAAAATTGAAGAAATAAAGAAGAACATTTTAGTGATGGCAAGTATTGTGGATGCAATGGTAGAAGATGCCTTTGCAGCAATTGAAAAAAATGATGCAGAATTCATTGCATCAATAAAACTACGTGATAAAACAGTTGATGAGTATGACATTCTGATCCAGGAAAAGTGCGAAGGTGTTTTAGCGTTGTTCCAACCAGTTGCAACAGACCTGAGGTACATCATCACAGTGCTGATGATAAATAATCAACTTGAACGATGCGGTGATATTGCAGTAAATATTTCTCAAAGAATTAAAAAACTGGGTGATGCTAAAAATCTTTTCCGTGAATCTGAAATAATTGATATGGGGAAACAAGCCCGGTTAATGGTAAAAGAAGCAATTGATTCATTTATTAATGAAGATATTTCGCTTGCCAGAACTATACGTGAAAAAGATAAAATTGTTGATTCTTATAACAAAACAATTTTTAATTTTCTTGTGGAAAAAATGCAGGCGGATAGTTCTGTTATAAATCCAGCTTCTCATATGATAATAATTTCCAAACATATTGAACGGCTGGCTGATCACGCGAAGAATATTGCAGAAGAAGTTGTTTTTTTAATTGATGCAGAAATTGTTGTGCATAGGAAAAATTTAAAAGAATAGTAATATTACGCAGGCCATCTAATTATTCAATTTCCAAGTTGGTTCAGTTTCCAGATATCTTTCTGATTGATCCGAAGTACCGGTGAGATTGCGAGAATACCAGTCTTACCAATATTTTTCTTAAGATATTTTAATTCGTTTAGTTTTTGTTGTACATCTTCATCTTTATTAACTGCAAACCCACTTTCAGTTAGCAGCAAATTGCTTTTTGCTCTTAAAGATAATTCCAGGTATAAACGAATATAGCAAATCATATCAATAATAATTTCACCTGGAAAGCGATCCTTTATTGAAATTATATACCTACCACTTTTGGTTTGGGAAAATTGCCCGCTCTTTGCCATATTTAGTAAACGCAGCTCGGTATCAAATTCTATCTCCAACCATTTCCTCAACGATTTTTCATTCTGCTCGAAGATTAAAATAATTATGAATGGAACACTGACGCAGATAACTAATGTTGAAATTAGCGGTGACACAATAAACTGGTTGTAAATGGAATGCAGAACTACAGCCGCAATTAAGCCCGGAAAAAACAAATAAAATCTAAAAGATTCTTTTTGACTAAACATATTCATAAAAATGACTGAAAATATTAATGTGCAGCTACCATGCATTAATGCTGTTCCAAATCCGCGTACAATCCAGATTGTTAAATTACTGCTGTCAATCATATTCAGATAATAAATATTTTCTACAAACGAAAAGCCGGCGCCAATTGCAAAACCTAAAACTGCTCCATCAATTAAAAATCCAATTCTGCCCCGGTACATTAGCAAAATAATTATTGATGCTTTCAAAGTTTCTTCTATCAGCGGGGCAATATATTTTGAGTAGGTAATAAAACTTATTTGCAATTCGTTTAAGAGAAATGAATTTATTAAGTAAGATATTCCGGCACTAATCATTCCCCAAATCAAGCAGGAAATTAAATCAAAGTACTTAACCAGCTTAAAGCTGTCTATGTAAATTAGAAAAAGTAGAAATATAAATACCGGTATTAAAGCAACTATAAAATTCATTTCTGGTTATCGCTTATAAAAGTTTTAGTGATAACATTACTTCATCAGATGGTTTCTGATATTTATTGAATGCCTTTCCATAACCAACAGAAATGGTTGACTTCAGAAGGGAGAAAAGCACAACTTCAAAATCGAGTTGAGTGCCGACATTTAAATACTGCTGACGTAAATCGCTTTTATCAAAATTTGTAATTAGTCCAGAGGAAAAGAAAGCAATTCTTGCAAAGGTTGAATAGAAAGATAGAAATCCCATTTCTCTAAATCTTAAAGCAGGTAAATCCCACTCAATTAAACATTTGCTAAAGTTAGTTCCACCAAGTGAATTTAATTCCATTCCGGGAAAGCTGTAATAGGTTCTATATCTTCTAACTTCCTGGTAATCAACATAGTTATTTCCGAATCCGCCGAAATAAAAATTAGCAAACGCATCAGCCCTGTTATTTGCAAAAGAATTTCCTACCGAACCTCTAAACCATATTGATGAATGATTCCACGGAGTTAAGAACCCATAATTCAAATTTGCCCATACACGGGGATAAAAATTCTTATTAACATAATTATTTTTTGAATTGAACTGGAATGAGAAACCAGCTTCGTCATCAACACTACCAAGTGATTTTCTAAAGCGTGAATATTTTATGTCTCCGCTTAATGAGTAAAGTTTATCGAATGAAGCCGCCACGTTTTGATAATCAGGTACTCTTTCCAAATCTCCAAAAGCTGCTGCACGGATTGTGTAATCCATTTTTTTTGGCGTTTCATCAATTAACATTTCATTGTATTGCAAAAGAAAGGAGTAACCAGCCCGGCTTGTTTTTGTTGGTCCAAACAAATCATAGAAATCCGCATGATTATATTCTGCCTCAAACTCCCAGTTCCAATACCGCATTGCTAATCCTAAATGTATTCTCTGCTTATTCTGAATTAATTTATTCGGCGAATAAGAAGCCGACATTGATATTGAGGAAAGTTGGATCGGATCCTGTAATTCCAATCTTAAACCATAGGATGGAAAAACTTTGTATCCTTCAACTATCGGGTAAAGGGAAGTGAACCGTAAATAATTGAAGGGAGCATACCCACCATTATATATTGTTAAAGAATCAATTTTTATTTGAGCGGGTGAGCCGGCTTTCCACGATTCCAGTACCGGATATTTTTCAATAACTTTTTGTCCAAGGTAATTTATTGCATTTACATCTTCCAATACTTTCTCCTTGAATAATACCGGTGAAAATCCCTTACCGGAATATTTAAATGCGAGGATTGAATCCGTACTAATTTTTATTGGTCTAAAGAAACCGGTTTCCGTATTGCTTATCGTCTGCATATCCTTTTTTTCAAAATCATAGCGGAACGTATTGGATACTCCGGTCAAATAGGAAGTACCGTACAAATATTTTCCATCTGGTGAAAAAACAAAATTTGAAGCGGAGTTATTTTCAAACTCATAAAGCTCTTCAAAATCAAGCTTACCTTTAATTGCATTTTGAATATCAATCCTGACGAATTTTTGTTTTCCGCTTATTTCCGATTTAGTCCCGGTCAAATATTTCCCATCAGGAGAAACATCAATATCAAAAAGATCCTGCCCATAAGTAATTGAATAGATTGTATTCCAGCTTTCATAAGGAAACGGAATATGCACCAACAAAGAAATTCCATTGTTATGCTGCATTCCCCAAAGAGATTTATCTGCTTTATCAAATACTAAATCGCCAATCCTTGCTCTCTCAATTAGAGTTTTAGATTCATCAGTTACCAGATTGTATGAATTTATTGTTCTCCAGTTTTGGCTGTTATTGGTTGTGTAAAATAAAGTTGATGACGAATCATCGTAAGCAAGCGAGGTAACATAATACAGTGCTGGCGAAGGCATATCTATCAACTTTTCAATCTTTCCATCTGTTAAACTTATGGAAGAGATTTGAGCAAGCTGCCCCGGATAATTTATTCCAGCGTAAATTTTATTTTCTTTCCTGTTGTAAAACTGCCGGGAGACTGAGCCCAGAGTTTCCGTCCCAATTTTTTTAAATTCGGTAGTTGGATTCTCTCTTATCAATTTGATGTTGTCATTCTGCAAATCTTGCTCGAATGAAATCCATTTATCCCACTCGTTTCTTATTGTTGTTTTATATACTTCTTTGAATTGTGAATCATAAAGAGTGTAACTATCATCAGTTCTTTTGTACCAATTTAAAAGTTTCTCCGGTCCATATTGATAAGAAAGATAATTAACGAATCTTGTTCCGTATAAATAAGCATTCATACCAACTTGGAAATCTATTGTGGTTCCTTCCGATTCCAATCCCACAGCATTATAAAAATAACTGCTGTCATTTACCATTGATCTGAAAACCATTTCATCATAACCACCAAGAGCCCGTCCAACACCGCCGGCCATCCAGGTTTCCATAAATACAGCTATGCCCTCGTGGTACCAGCGTGGTGAGTAACGGCGCGGGCTTGCTAAAAAACTGTAAAGCAAAGAAAGTGGCTGCTGATTTGTTGAAGAAACTTTTCCGGAAAATAGTGATCGGAAAAATCTATCGCGGTTGTTGGGTTTATCGCACATAACTATGTGTGTTAATTCGTGATTCATCAACCAGTTCATTCTTTCATTAGCCGGCATTACATCGTATGCATAATCAAATGGTTCAATTGCTACAATTAAAAGGTTGAATGGAATATTGATTGCACCGGCATAACCCCAATCACCAAAATCGTGGAAAAGCACCGCAAGCTGTTCATCTGATTTGTAATCCCATAGTTTATTGTGAAAACTCATTGCGTTTTCAAAACAGCTTGCAAGATGAGGAATTAAATAATACTGTCGCTGATCAACAAAAATTGTGTTTAGATTTTTAGTTTGAAAGGAATTAAGTAGCTGTGCATTAGCAAAACCAGAAAGCAAAAAAAATGTAATGAACAAAAAATATTTTAATGATGCGGCAGCAACAGTTGTTTTTTTCATTTGGCAGCCCGATATGTTTAAAAATAAACTATGCCATACATTGTAAGTATGGCATATCAATTAATAATGAGAAGATTATTTCTAATTATCTTAGGATTTAATGCTATCCCTAACTGATTATCTTTATGGCGTCATTAGTTCCATTCCCAATTGTTCATTACTATTCATAACAGCAAGTCCATAAGGAGCACTCGAGTTAAACAAAGAACCAAGTGGACATAAGTTGTTTAAGCTGGATGACCCTAACTGAGAACTTCCAAAAGCCATTGCAAATGATTTATCCTTATTATTAAAAGCAAACAAGCCAATTAAATTCTGGCTTCCGAAAGATGCATTTGTACCAAGCACTTTGGATTGAAGTTGTTCTTTATTACCAGATACTTTATTAGTCAGTTGTTCTTTATTTCCAGGAACCACCGTACTCGTTCCCATTTGCACATTATAATAAATTCCAAGTGCCATATCTTTATTAAAGTTAACATTTTCTTTGTTTGAATAAACACCAAGGTTTCCTTCCTTATTAAGAATTATAATACCCATTACATTATCTTTATTTCCAATTATTCCCGGTTGTTTATTTAGGAGTAAAGCGTTATGCACATTTGGAATTGCATCCACCATCTTCAGAAATCTTTCCGCAATTTGAATACGGAAATTTTCATAATCATTTAATGTTTTTTCAATTTCCAGGTTTTGATTAACAGTATCCTTTTTGCTTATTTTGGAAAGTAGAGTAATGGTGTTATCCAATGTACTCATATTTTGATCGATGTAGGATTTGAATTCATCAAATACTTTAGAATTCTTTTTTAAAAGATCAGCTCCCTTAATAATATCTTTTTCGTTTTTAGTAAGTGATAATATTTTATTTGTCCAATTACCTAAATCCTTGTTTATATCTGTGATGAAAGCTTTATAATCACTTAACTGGGTAATGGAAGCATTAAGCGATTTTTCATCACTCAGCATAACGTTTTTCAGTTTTACATCTTTCGCACTTATCTGCCCGGCATTATATTTTTTTACTTTACCTATAGTTCCGCTTGTTTCATCAACTGTTGCCGGCGGAAATAAGTAAGAAATAACTATTATTGTTGCTACTATAACTACAACCACCACTAAAACAAGTTTCATATTCTTTTTCAAGTTGTCCTCCTGTTAATATTATTAATGCGTATTAATTAAATTTTGGTAAATCTCTTTTGAATCAGCAAAAATTTTAATTGATATTTTTTCCTGTAATTGATTGCTGTTAAATAAAATTAGAAAACTATTATCACCCTTATTAACTATCTGAACGAGGTTTTTTGCAGATACAATCCTGGAATCATTATTCTGAATTAACGGTTTTAACGCGTAAAGTTTTAATTTGTCCTGGTTAAAGCCAAGATTTATTTTTACTTCCTCTGTAGAAGCGATTTTTAATTTTGCTATTACCCGGTCAGCCAGGAACTGTGAATTAAATGTTGCTTTAACTTCTGGTATGTCTATGGAAACATAATCCGCTTCCTTAAAATCACCATATGTTTCAATGCTGCCCATAGTACCGGAAAGTCCGGAACCTGTTGAACTAATATCGCCCGAAGTATTTTTATATACGAGCGACAGAACAATAAAGCAAGCAATTGCTCCTAACGCAAATGAACCTACATAACGAACTTTTGGTGAATTAAAATAGAATAAGAATGATTGGAATTTAATTTTCTTTCTGGATTCAAATTTTTTATTTCTTAGTTTAGAAATTACTTGATCAGAAAGATCAATATCATATTCTTCCGTTTTTTTTCTGGCAAGTAAGGTAAAGCAAGTTTTCATTTCATCATAGTATTTCTTTGCTTCGGGATTAGTGCTCATTTCTTTTTGAAGAATTTCTTTTTCTGTCACATCGATAATATTATCCAAATCTTTGTTTACCAATTCCACCAATTTATTTTTATCCATCTTAAAACTCTCCCAATTGCACTAAAATATTTTTAAGCAGATGTCGCGCAGTAAACAATCGAGATTTAACTTTGCTAACCGATATATTCATTGTTTCAGCAATCTCCTCGTACGAAAATTCCTGGAAGTGTTTAAGTATTATAAGTGTTTTCATATCATCTCTTAGATTGGAAATTGCAGCGTTTATTCTTTCCGATTCTTCCATTTTCAATAATTTATTTTCTGGAGTTGCAAGATCGAAGAAATTTGATTCATCGATTTCATCATTAAATTTTCTTGAATTCCGGAAGTTAATGGATTCATTAACTCCAATCCTGTAAATCCAACTAAAGAATTTGTACTTATCATCATATAAAGAAAGATTTTCATAAGCTTTAATAAACACGTTTTGTGTTACATCTTTGGCATCTTCAAAATTTTGAATCATTCTAACTACCAGGTTAAAAATTGGTTTTTGATATTTCTGGATCAACTCTTTAAAGGATGAATCATTTCCTGCAAGAATTTCTTCAACCAGAAGGTTATCAGATTTCTCATTCATAAGTACAGTTGGAATTTAAAAAAGTTTATTCCTTAGTTAATTAAAAATATTCTCTTCTTAACTGTTCATAAATATCATCGGTTAATCCTTCTTTCTTTCTCAAGTCCGCGAATTTATCCAGCAAGTCATTTACAGTTAACCTGTTCTTTTCTTGTTCCGGAATATCTTCAATAATTTTTCCCCGGTACATCATTATTGTTCGTGTTCCTAACTCCAGCGCTTGCTGCATACTGTGCGTTATCATAATTGTTGTAAGATTATTAAATTCAACAAATTTCCTTGTCAGTTTAACCACTTGCAAAGCAGTTTTAGGATCAAGTGCTGCTGTATGCTCATCCAGTAGAAGCAGCTTTGGTTTATTAATAACAGCCATTAAAAGAGTTAATGCCTGGCGCTGCCCTCCGGAAAGAGAGCCGATTAAATTATCTAACCTGTCTTCCAACTGCATTTCCAACAGGGAAACCTCCTCTTTGAAATAATTTAAAAGAGGTTTGTTCAGGTTTATCTTCGGTGTTCTCTTCTTACTTCGGTTATAAGCTATCAATAGGTTTTCAGCAATTGTCATATGCGAGGCTGTACCGCTAAATGGATTTTGGAATACGCGGGAAACGTAGGCTGCTCTTTCAAAATCTTTTTTTCTTGTTACATCTTTTCCATCAATCTCAATTTTACCTTTATCAGAAAATATAGTACCAGAAATTATATTAAGAAGAGTTGATTTCCCTGAGCCATTTGTTCCAATAAAAGTAAGGAATTCACCATCGTGCACTTTCAAATTTATTTTTTCTAAAGCAACAACTTCATTTATCGTTCCTGGATTAAAAATTTTTTCTGCATCGATTATATTTATCATAAAGCAAACTGGAAAAGTTTTTTGATTTTCATTTAATAATTAATGCTGCTTGTTTTATAACAGATTCCGGAATTTGGATTTCTAACCTTTTAGCAAGCGTTAGGTTTAAGGCAAGCTTTTCCGGAACATATTTTTCAATGGGAATTTTTATAATTTGTTCTCCATCTAAAAATCTTGTAAAAAGTTTTGCAGCTTTCACTCCAACGTCATGGTAATCTGCTCCCAGAGAAATTAATGCGCCGGCATTTACATCATCCGGTGTGTTTGTGAAATATGGGATTTTATTTTTAGCCATCATTTTGGCAATTGAAGGAACAACCATTGTAACTGTAACATCACCTGAAGTAAGGAACAAATCAACTTTTTTATTTATCAAGGATTTTACAGCTTCGTCAATCTCATTGGAATTGGTGATAGTTCTTTCAATTAATTCAAATCCATATTTGGAGGCAGCATTTCTTGCCATAATTGTACAGAACTCGGAATTCGATTCTGCCGGATTCCACACAATTCCAATCGTTTTTGCATGTGGAAATATTTCACGCATTAATTTAATTGTTGATGCTACCGGTTGCGGAGTTGCTAAACCGGTAACGTTTTTAGCGTGAGTAGTGTATGATTTTGCTAATCCAGATTTAATTGGATCTGTAACCGCACAAAAAATATGTGGAATTATTTTATTATTGTTTGCTGTTATCTGCGTTGCAACTGTAGAAACTGAAATGATGTAATCATATTTTTTACTAACAATATCCTTGGCAACAGATTGCGCTACTCCAAAATCTCCGTTGGCATTTTTTTTATCAACTACGATATTAAATTTTTTCAGCACACCGGAATTTGTTAGCTCGTCCAAAACACCCTGCGCAGTAGCATTTAATAAACTATTATCTGTGAACTGAAACAATGCGAGTTTTTTAAGAGTAACTTGATTTTCTTCTGATGGAAAAATTTCTACTTTTTTAGTAATAATCCCATTTTCAAGTTTTGCTGTTGCCTGGTTTAAAACATCATCTGGAATTTTAATGTTCAGCTTTTTTGCTTCATCCAGGTTTACACCAACTGTTGTTATTTTATAATTTTCGTAAGGAATTTCCGCCGGACTTTTACCTTTGATAATTTTGTCAACCATCCACGCTGCCTGCATTCCGCTTGAAAGATATTCATAACCATAAACTATAAGTGCGCCATCCTGCATTCTTTCAACATCATTAGAAAAGATTGGAATTTTTTTTGCTCTCGCAGCTTTTACAATCGATTCGAAAGATGCATAAACATTTATGTCGGGGATAAGGAAAAAAGCATCAATTGATTTGGCGGTTAAAGACTGTGCTGCCTGGTAGACTTCGCCCGAACTGGTAATTGTTGCGCCTGCAAAGGAAATATTTTTATCTTCGGCAATATATTTTTTCAATTGATTTATATTATGGACAGAATTGGGAAAAGCAGCATTCCAGATTGCTCCAAGTTTTAATTTCCCACCGTAAATTTTTCTAACTATTTGTAGAAGTTCTTTCATCGGCGCAGTTCCATATACTCCGGTTACGTTTGCAGGGTGATCCGTATTTGTTTTGCCAACTCCAATAATAAACGGATTTGCAACTGTTGCAAATACAATTGGTTTGTTCTTTATTTTTTTAACCGCAGTTTGTGTGCTTGGTGTAGAAATAGTAACATAAATATCAATATTTTGATTAATATAATTATCGATAATGGTGCTTAACGTTGGAATGTCTCCATTAGCATTTTGCTCGATGATCTTACAATTCTTGCCATCCTCATAACCAAGTTTTTTCATCTCTCTAATAAAACCATCACGGGTTAAAGTTAAGATTTCAGCATCGTTTGGAATTACGATTCCTATCTTTACAAACTTAGTTTCGTTATTATTAATGAAGAATAGCTTAGACATTAAAAGAACAATTAAAACAAGAACAACTATTGATGCACCAGCCAAAATACTTTTCTTTTTTCTTTGAAAGAATGATTTGTTCAATTTCAATTTTTTTAGTCCGAATGCACCCGAAGCCACAAGTGTAAATAAAACAAAAACAGCTGTAATTAGTTTTAAATCATTTGGATCCAAACCAACAAAAAGAGCAAGTGCAACCATCAGGCGGAAAATTATTGAGCCAACTATTACGCTTAACACCTTAATGTAAATTGAACGGCTTTTCAGAATTGCTTCACCAATAATTACAGAAGCCAAGCTGAAAACAATTGCGCCGACTCCCATTCCGATATCTGAAAACCCTTGGTATTGTGCAACAAGTCCACCGGAAATTCCTACAAGTCCGTTTGCCATTGATATTCCAAATACTTTCATAAACTCAACATTAACACCAGAAGCTGAAACCATAATTGGGTTATCACCGGTTGCACGCATTGCAATTCCAAAATCAGTTTTAAAGAAAAGTGAAACAATAATCCATATCAAAATCATTATGCAAAGAAGACATAAGCATAACCAGAGTTCGGGATTCAGATTCGGATTAATGCTGTCAAAAAATGAAATGAAACTTGGACTATTTAATAGTGGAATATTAGACTTACCCATTAATCTTAAATTGATGGAGTAAAGCCCGGTCATCACCAAAATTCCGGAAAGCAATCCATTTATTTTAAAACGGGTGTGAATGATGCCAGTTATAAATCCAGCAGCGGCTCCAGCCAAAAATGAAATTGGTAAAACAAGAAAAGGATTCATACCGGAAATTATCAATACAGAAGCAACCGAAGCGCCGGTAGTAAAACTTCCATCAACTGTAATATCCGGGAACTCGTAAATTTTATATGTTATAAAAACGCCAAGAGCCATAAAGCTGTAAAGCAGTCCTAAGTTAACAGCACCAAGCCATAATTCCATTATCCTTCCTCCAGCTCAATTATGGCAAAAATTCCATTCTTGAACATTGATTTTCCCAGTGTGTGCTGAACTTTAAGAATCTGAAGTTCGGTTAAAACACGATTAAGTTCGCTATCAAATTCTTTGATGTTTTTGTTTATCGATCCTTTCTCAAAAACATTTCCATGAAAATGAAAATTACTATCACCGGTAAAAATGGCGGCTGTGTTTTCAATTAGTTTTGATTTATCCTTTACAACTACACCAATAGCGGATATAATATTATTTACATTCGAAGCTTCAATTGGAAAATCAACCCACTCAGTAAAATTTTTCTGATCAAAAATATTTTCACCGGCAATTTTATTTTCGCTAATTGGAATTTTCCTTAAGTGCATCCCCAAAAATCCAGCGCTTTCTGCAAGGAGAACTATTCCAAAAAGATTTGCAGTTGAAAAATCGCGGGCAATTGAAACGACTTCATTAAGTGTTGCTGGATTATTTTCTCTTCCAAATTTAATTACTGCTGAATACGAACCGTTGAATCCAAATCCATATAAAAAATTGTACATAATTTTGGAATCAGATTGACCAAACAGCATAAAATCCACAAATGAATTTTTCCTTGCTGGAAAGGAAAAGAAATTTCTTTTAATTACCAGGGATTCTCCGAATAAATTTTTATAATCCTCGTAAGATTCGCCAAGCGCTGCCAAACCGGCGCCATATTCTATTTCATTTGCGTTTATACTTATTACATCTTTTGAACTATAATCAGAGGAGCTCAATTTAGATTGATTTCCAATATTAAAAAGTTTTCCTGGCAGGGAAGTGTACTTTAAATATTCGATCGGGATATCATTTAGTTGCAGCTTTCCGGATTCTTCCTTTTCACTCAAATCAATTATTTCTGGAAGTTCATTTTTTGATTTTGCCAATCGGAAGACCTGGTTTAATCCGCTTATCCGGAAAACATCCAGAACTGAAGGAGTTAGAGAAAACAAAATTAATTCCCCGCCAATTTTTTTTAGATTTTTTTGAGTGCCCACGAAAATACGCAATCCAGCGCTGCTAATATAGTTTACACCTGTAAAATCAATTAGTAAAGTTCTTTCCCCTTTGGAAATTTGTTTTTCAAATTCCATTTCAATGTCGTAGGCGGTTATTCCATCAATTCTTCCTGTAGGTTCTAATGTTTTGTAATTGCCAAGTTGAGTAATACTAATTTGCAGCATGATTTGTCCGTTTATAAATCAAATAAATTATATTTTTCTCATCAAAATTATTTTCCAGTCGATTCCATAAAGATTCATTTTCTTCCAGAAAATTTCTTTCTTTTTATTCACCGTTTGTTTAACAGGGAAATCCAATTCACCGCTTCCTTCATTCTGGGAGATGATGTTTTTAACTGATTTAGTAAAACTATCCTTGTAAGAAAAAGGATCATCTTCAATTAAATTCTTTCCAATTAAAGTGGGGAGACTATTATAAATTATCTTTCCGGTGTTTTCTATTATTAAAAGATCAATTGATTTATTCTGAATAGAAACTTCCTGTAAATTTTTAAGAAATGATTCCGGACGAATTAAGATACTGATTGCACCAAGATGCTTATTATTTTTTAATGCCGGGTATTCAAAGTCCAATGCATAAAATCCTTCCACAGCCTTAAATAAGTTACTTAAAACCGGCTGCCTGGTATCTCTCAGACGGAACACCTGTTCCTGTTTACTTATATCGGCGCCTTCAAATTCTTTATAAGTTTTCGGCTCAAGGAATTTCATTTTGCCATCTGGAGTAACAAATGCACAATCGATGCAATAAATAAAATCATTGTAAAGCTCAATTAGTTGTTCCCGGGTTTCTTTTTCATCAATGTTAGAATTGGCAACAGCTTCTGCTTTTTTTGCAATTTCAATTTTCATCGATTGGAAAACTGAATCAATGGATTTTTCAACGTTAGAAAAAGTTAAATTTATTTCTTTATCAGGCTGGATAGATTTTTGGCAACCGGCGGAAAATAAAACAAAAAAAATAAATAGTGCTGAAGTAGTTTTTCCCATTGTAAGAATCTCCAGAATGCTAATTTGTTGTTCGATAATTTTCTTATCCAAGCTCAAAAGTTGTATTTCCAAAAACCTTGTTCAGATTAATCTTTGGTTCACCTTTGTAGTACATTCGTGCGCATTCAAAAACATATTTCATATTGTACTTACGCACAAGAGCGGTAGCAAAATCATTTGCTTCCGGAATATCAAGATAAATTTCTTTTCCATCAGCAAACTCAGCAAGACTTAGAAATAATTTTTCAGCAGCGTTAGCATTTTCTGCAAATAAAGGTCCAATCTTAAATCCAACCCGGCACGGACGAATTACTCCGTATCCAATGATTTTGTTTTCCGCCAAAATTACTTTTGCAGAAATATTCGGCTGAGTAAGCCAGCATTTTAAAAATGTTGGACGAGGGGCGGGAAACATTTCGTTATCATATTTTAAAACATCCTCAAACGGAACATCATTCAAATCAATTACATCGCTGTATGTTTTTCCAATTAAATTATTAGCTACATATCTTAACTGTCGATAGGCAAATTTGTATCCTGATTTTTTATAATTTACTTGCTGTTCTACAACGCCATCCATTCCGGATGTTAATCCACCTAAATAGTTAAAAGCATGTTGCCAGATTTTAATTCCGTATCCTTGTGCGCGATATTTTTTTTTTACAATGTAGAAACCCATAAATCCAAATTTGTTTCCATACTTAACCGCAGATTTGCATGCAATAATTTCTCCATCAAGTTCACCAACGAAAAATCCGTTTGGATCTGTTTTAAAAAAACAATCGCCATCGTTTAATCCAGGATTCCATCCTTCCTGTGCTGCCAGTTCAATGGCAAAATCCATTTCTTCAGATTGTAAATTTCGTACGATAAAACTCATTTCTAATTCTCAAACCATCTAAGCAAATTTTGGTAAAGATATTCTAAAAGTTGCACCTTCATTTATTTTACTTTTAGCTTCGATTGCTCCGCCATTCTTTTCTACAAGTTCCTTTACAATTAACAATCCTAAACCGGTTCCTTTTTCCTTATCAGTTCCTAAAGTTGAAAGATGCTTATCCAATTTGAATAGATTTGTTATATCTTTTTCCTGGATACCAACACCGGTATCTTTAATGCTTATTACTACCTTATCCAATGCTTTAGACAAACTGATAGTAATTTTGCCGTCCCTCGGAGTAAATTTAATTGCATTCGATAGCAGGTTTTGTATTATGGAGTGAATCATCGTTTCATCTGCATAAATGTAAAAAGTATCTTTGTAACGAAAGATGATATTGATATTTTTGGCAGCCGCATTCGGTGATAAAAGATTTATAACTTCGTGAATAAGTTCGGTTATATTTATTTTACACGGATTAAATGATTGTTTTCCAATACTAATCCAGGACCATTGCAGCAAATTATTTAAAAGTTTAAAAATTGCATTTGCCGAATTATGAATTTCCCTGGAATAATTCCGCAGTTCATCAGTTGTTAAAGAATTAAATTCTTCATTTAGCATTTGTGAAAAACCAAGCAATCCTGTAAACGGGCTTTTCAAATCGTGGGCTATAATTGAAAAGAATTTATCCTTGCTGGCATTCAGTTCCCCAAGTTCATCAGAGAATTTTTGTATTTCTTCTTCATGTTTCAATCTTTCGGTAATATCTCTAAAGTTAGTACAAACAGCTTTTTCATTTCCCCATTCAATAATATTTATTGTTAAATCCATATTGCAGAAAGCACCATCTTTTTTAAGAACTTTTCTGGCTGCAAGTACGGACCCAAAAATTTCCAAATCATTTAATTTTTTTTCTGGAAACTGATTTATTGGTTCGGGTAATAAAACAGAGTAATGCTTTCCAATTAATTCTTGTGGATTGTAACCTAAAAGTATTTTGGAGGATTTGCTGATATCTAAAATTTTGCCAGCTTTACCATCGGTAATCATTACAACATCCAGCGACCCATCAAAAATAATTTTATATTTTTTAAGTTCGTTTGAGATTGCAATATTAGAAAACTCCAAATCTTTAAATTGTGTTTCTAATAGCTCAATTTTAGATTTTAATATTTCAATATCGTCAACTATAAAAGACATTTTAAAAACCAAAGTTTAATTTAGATTAATCAAGCAGTACCCATTTATATACATCACCTTGTTTTCGAACACCCCAGTAAGCATAATAACCAAACATTCTATCACCGGCGTTATTCAATGTGGTTGCCCCGGTTAATCCATAATATGAGTTAGCAGTTTGCTGAAAAACTTTTTTTAAGAATTGAAAATCATCGGCTCCATCTATCGATAAATAAGCAATTGCAACTATCCAAAGCGCATCATACGCAGCTAAACCGAAAGCATCCGGCTGATAACCAATTTCACTTTCAATTTGATTTACTATTGGTTGCCATTTGAATTTGTTTGATTGGTCAAGTCCATATGTTGGACATGGATACTTCGTCATTTCCGCAAATCGAGCGGCAGTTGTATCAGCAATTAGTTTTTCATTTAAAACCATCCCATCACTTCCATACCATTTTACAGAATTTAAGACTGTATCCGTAATTGCCTGCTTAAAAATATTTATTACCGCATCAAAACCGGTGATGTAAACACCAACACCTGCTTTACCATACAATGCTTGTTGTTGAAGTATTTCCGCCCTTATAGTTTGAAGATAAGATGCAAAATTAACCGTGGCAGGATCATACACAACACCTTGCGTAACGGTGCCGCCAAGATTTATAAAACTGGCTTTTGCTGCAATTTGTAATCCCTGGTTACCGGCATCATTTCCACCAAAAGGAATATATGTTTTCATTCCTTCACTCCACATAAGCTGTGCTATCGCCGCTCCTTCAATAGAATCGGAAGGACAGAACCGGAAAATATTATCGCCGGGTATTGCTAAGTTACCGGCAGTGCTTCCCTGGCTTAAAACCAAAATGTTATTTTGGTCAGCAAATTTTTTAATTGCAGAAACTTCTTTACTGGATTGCGGTCCGATTATAAATCTTACTCCTGAAGCAGAAAGACTTTTAATTTTTTGTAAAGCAATGGTTGTATCAAGTTTGGTATCTTCAATTTTTAATTTTAACCGAATGTTTGAAGAAATTGATGCGAGGTAGTTGTTAATATCTTTAGTTGCAATGTTTAATGCTGCTTCGCTTGCTTTACCTAATGAAGACCAATCGCCGGTTAAAGATAGTAATGCACCAACAGTTATTTCTTTATTTCCAGTTGATTGGATAGGGGATGTATTTTCATCTGAGCATGACAAAAAGTTGATTGTAATAAATACAGCCAAAACCAGTAAAGAAATCACCTTAACTTTTAAAAATGAAATAATTCTTTTCACGTTGGACTCCTTCTTTATACCAATTGAATAAAAATTTCCTTTAAGCGAACTAAGATTATCATTAGTAAAAATCAAAAAGATTAAAGTTGATTTAATGCCGCAGATAAATCGGGGTAAATTGGAAATATGGCAGTAAAGCCAGCTATTTCGAAAACCTCTTTAATATAATCTTGCAGAGAACAAAGAATAATTTTTCCGTTTGCATTTTTTAGTTTTTTAGCACCAACTAAAAGAACTCTTAATCCTGCGCTGCTAATGTAATCCATCTTGGAGCACTCAATCACAATCTTCAGAGTTCCGCCATCAATTTCCGCAATCAGCTTTTGTTCTAAAGGTGTTGAAGTATTTGAATCGAGCTTACCGTGTATCTCCAAAATTAGAATATCATTTTTTTTACTTTCAACTATTTCCACTTTATAAACTCCTTTTAAGAATTTTAGATAATTTTTTTCTTCAGAATCGTAATATTTTTATTCTCTTTCCTTTCATATTTAATTTCATCAATTAATGTCCGTACCAGGTGAAGACCCAGTCCTCCAATCGGTTTTTCGTCTAATGGTATATCGGGCTTTACTTCAGTGCTTTCCAATATATTAAAAAGATTGGCATCATCTTGAACGGTAGCTATAATATAACCATCGCTTATTTCCAGCTTAAGTAAAATCTGGTGGACTGAGTCATCTGAATAACCGTATGATATTGTATTTGTGATAATTTCATCGAGTGATAAATTTATTGTATTAATTAATGTTGCAGGTAAGTTATAAGATTTACCAAAATCATCTATAATTTCACCCAACCTGGTAATTTCATTTATGTTGTTTGAAAAAATAGTTTCAATAAATTTTTCGTTTGCCATCTTTATGCATTCCCAAGATACTTAATTGCAAGTACAGTTATATCATCTGATTGCTGTACACCAACAGAATAATTATGAACATCTTTAACAATAAATTTACACAAGTCAGTTACATTCAGATTGAAATTTTCCTCAAGTCTGGAGATCAATCTTTGCTCGGAATACAAATCTTCCTTATAATCGAAGGCTTCTGTAACCCCATCCGTAAAGAGAAATAAACTATCATTTGGTTTTAGAGTAATTTTCTTTACAGCAAAAGGAAGGCTCTCAATTATTCCAAGTGCAATTCCACCTGTCATTTC
Organism: Ignavibacteriales bacterium; assembly: GCA_026390815.1. Taxonomy (NCBI): domain Bacteria; kingdom Pseudomonadati; phylum Ignavibacteriota; class Ignavibacteria; order Ignavibacteriales; species Ignavibacteriales bacterium. The sequence goes on from JAPLFH010000059.1 coordinate 23,179, forward strand.
AAGTTCTTCAACTTTACCTTCATTCCAAATTATGTATGGTGGGTTGTGTCCGCCATTTGCATATTCAATTTCACCGGTAGTAGTATTTAGTATGCCATAAAAAAGTGTTACAAACATAGAAGCAATACTTTCCGGGCAAAGTAAATTGTTAACGTGTGCAATACAATCTCCGGGTGAAAGTCCCTTTAAAGCGGTAGCTTTTAATAAAGTTCTGCTTACTGCCATAAAAATGGCAGCCGGAACGCCTTTTCCGGACACATCAGCAATTACAAATCCAAGTCTGTTATTGTCAATCATAAAAAAGTCAAAGAAATCACCACCGACTTCTTTTGCTGCGTTCATAGAAGCAAATATTTCAAATTCTTTTCTATCAGGAAAGGGAGGAAAAACCTTTGGTAATATTGCTTCCTGAATACTGCGGGCAATTGTTAGATCGTGCTGGATTGCAATTAACTGGTCATGTTCCTTTTGAAAATTTCTTAGCAAGTCAAGTTCCAGAATCGTTTTATTTATTGTAGTTTCCAGGTCAGTAAAATCAACTGGCTTTGTTACAAAGTCAAAAGCGCCGCGGTTCATTGCAGTTCTAATATTATCCATATCACCATAAGCAGAAACAATTACTGTTCGAAGAGCAGGGTTTTTTAATTCATTCAATCTTGCCAGCAAAGTCAATCCGTCCATTTCAGGCATATTAATGTCTGTAAGAATAAGTCCAATGTCCGGGTGTTCTAATAATTTAGTAAGAGCTTGCAAACCGTTGTATGCAAAAACAAAATCATATTCATTATCCCGAATCTTTTTTCTGAATCTTTGTCTTATTAACGATTCCAGATCCGGTTCATCATCAACAACCATAATTTTTTCGGGCATCACTTCCTCGTATTTATGTATTTATAGAAATTATTGCATTTTTCAATTCATCAAAGTCGATTGGTTTTGTAAGGTATTTATCGGCTCCGTACCGGATGGCTTTACTGTGTTTTTCTTCATCATCGTAAGCGGTAATCATAAATACTTTCAGGTGCGGAAATTTTTCTTTAATAACTTTCAGTAATTCCAAACCTGTCATACCAGGCATGTTAATATCTGAAAGAATAAGAACCACTTCGGCAGAACTTGTTGAGTTTAGGAATTTGATTGCGTCTTCGGCAGAAAATGCAAAGCAAAATTCTATTTTCTCATCTTTCAATTCATTCTTAAATTTTTGCTTAAACAACGATTGAATATCAAGTTCATCATCGACCACTAAAATTTTCATTATTTATCACGTTAAGTTTTTGGGTAGAGTAATTATAAATTCTGCAAAACTGCCTTCATCCGATTCAACTTTTATCTCGCCTTTGTGCTCCTGTACAATAATATCGAAGCTGAGAGATAATCCTAAACCGGTTCCTTTTCCTGTTGGCTTTGTGGTAAAAAACGGGTTGAAGATTTTATCCAGAACTTCTTTTGGAATTCCTTTCCCGTTGTCGCGTATTCTCACTTCAATTTTATTATCGAGATTTTTGGTGGTTATTGTTAAAGTTGGAGAATAGTTATCTCTTTTTTCTTTTTTCTTTTCGTTTACTGAGTAACAGGCATTGTTGATTGTATTCAAAAATACTCTGCTTAAATTTTGGGGAACAACATTTATTTGCTCAAGTGTTTGATCATAATTGGTTTCTATTTTAACATTGAATGCAGAATCCTGAGCCCGGAAACCGTGGTAAGCAAGATTAACATATTCTGCCAAAAGATTATTGATATCAGTTTTTTGAAATTCCCCTGACTTACCACGTGAATGCAGAAGCATTCCTTTCACAATACTATCAGCTCGTTTACCGTGTTCATTAATCTTTCTTACGTTCTGCTCTAAATCGTTTAAAATCTCATTTACATACTCAACTGTTTTTGTTTCAATGTTATCCTTCTGATTTTCAAATTCCACTCTAAGTTCCTTCGCAAGATCGATTGAAAGTTCGGAGAAATTATTTACAAAGTTCAGCGGATTTTTAATCTCGTGCGCAATACCTGCCGTTAACTGCCCAAGCGAAGCCATCTTTTCAGCTTGAACCAACTGAGCCTGAGCTTCTTTTAATTCTTTATGTGCTGCATTAATAGCTTCATAGGCAAAAGCATTATCCAATGCAATAGCGGTATAAGTGGCAAGGTTATTCATTATATCATAATGGATTTGATCATATACATTTTTTTCAAAGCTTTGAACAGAAATAGCTCCTATAACTCTATTTTCAACTACCAATGGAAAGTAAATCATTGATGAGGAATAACCGCCAACCTTAGGTTTAACTCTTTGTGGAATGTAGCGAGCATATTCTTCATCTACATCATTCATAAAAACTGGTTTACGATTATCCACACACCAAACTGCAAACCTGTTTTTATCTTCCATACTAAAACTGAATTGTGGAAGTGTTTCTCCTCTTTCTATGGAGAGTTTGCATTCAAGTTGATTTTCTTTTTTGTTGTAAACTAAAATCAGGAATATAGTTGCATCCAGCAATGAGTTTACGCTTTCATAAACCATGTTAAAGATCAGTTCAAGGTTAAGAGTTGATGTAATTTTCTGACCAATCTCACTAAGTGTTTTAACATTTTTGTATGCGGAATCGAGTTTAAGATTTTTATCTTTTAACTCAATTGTTCTTTGTTCAACTTTTTCTTCCAACGTGTGGCTATAATCTTCTAATTCATCATTTGCAGTTTTTAATTTCTGGATTGTATCTCTAAGCGCTTTCTGCATAGAAATGAAGGACTGGTTAAGTTTGCCAATTTCATCCCTGGATTTTATTTCTGGAAGTTTAACATCAAAGTTGCCGGCAGAAAATTCCTTTGTTGCTGTTGCAAGCTGTCTTAATGATCCGGTTATTGAACGGGAAATGAGGATAACCACAATTAATAAAAATAATCCTCCGCCAACACCCAGGATAAAAACGGTTTCACTTAGATTTGTAACATCAGCTGTCAATTCATCAATTGGGTATACAATCCCCAATGACCAGCCATTTACAGTTATAGGCGCATAAGAAATCCAACTTGCCTTTCCACTCTTAAGACTTTTATAATCCGGCTTTTCAAATCCAGTTTTACCCTGAATCATTTTTCTTCCAATTTCTCTTAAGGCTGGATAATTCCGATCTTCGGCAATACTAAAAATGGTTTCATTCATTATTGTTTCTTTAATAGGATGAGTTACCAACTTGCCGGTTTTAGAAATCATAAATCCATACCCGGATTTGGATACTCTAATGGAGGAAACAATTTTCTGAAGCCAATCGAGAGAAACATCCGCGGTAATTATACCAATAAATTTCTTTTCACCTTTAATAGTTTTGTAAATTGGAACGGCATAAGTGGACATTACAATATTACCACCACCTTCATCTAAATAAGGTTCGCTCCAGATTGGTTTGTTAAGCTCTTTTGGTATTTGGTACCAATCCATATGTGGATAATCATATGAACCATCGCCAAGGTTGGTGTATTTTATTTGTTCGTTGTATTTATAATAATAAGGGGCAAAGTATTTTATATTCCGGGAAAACTCATACGGTTCAAAAGCAATTGTTACACCAAATATTTCAATATTGTTTTCAACTATCAAGCGAATAGTTTGAAGAAGATTTTCTTTAGAGTAATTTGAATTTTGAATAAGGATGGCAAAATTGTCCGGAACTTTTGCTACGGAATTTAGCACTTTCTCTAACTTAACAACCGTACTTGATGTAAAATTTCTCGCATTCTCTTCAATGTTTTTTTCAATTATGTTTTTGGAAACTTTGTAGTTATATAAAAAAATTACTGCAAAAACGAGTGAAATACTGGAGAAGATCAGAAGGATCATCTTAAAAGCTAATCCTCTGTTAATTAAAATCTTTTTCATTTTTTCCGCTACGCTAAAATGGCTGATAGAATAAATTAAAATCCGGAATCTTTTTTATTAATTTGTTTTCCAATAATTTGTTTGCAACAAATTCGTAATCTTTTTGAGAAAGCATTTCAAATTTTTCATAAACCTTTTTTGGAAAGATTAAGTCCTTCATCCTGTTCAACATCCAACGTTCGTGCGCACGGTTAACTGGCTGTTTAGCTGCTTTCATATATTTGGTAACAATGTTTAGTGCTTCCTCCGATTTTTCAAATGCTAACTTCCAACCTTCCAAAGTTGCAAGGATGAAATCTTTGCAAAGCTTCGGATCTTTTTTAAAAGTAGATTCTAAACAATAAATGCCTTCTTCAGGAAAATTCAATCCGTAATCCGCAAAAAAGAAAGTTGAAAGTTCATCTTCATTTAAGCCGGAATTAATAATTGTATGATATTCATTATACCACATTGCAGAAGTAACATTAACACCATCCATTAAAAAAAGATTTATAGAACTTCCCTGTGGAATTATTTTTACATCAAGGTTAAATTTTTTGAAAAATGCCATCGGTTGGATTTGAAAATCGCCACCCCAGATTCCAATTTTTTTTCCATTCATATCTTGCGGAGTTTTAATTCCGCTAGATTTTTTTGCAATTAGCATTAAAGCAGATTTATTGACTAACTGAGAAATGTTGATAACCTTAATTCCTTTATCGCGTAACTGGATTGCGTTAGTAAGCCAGAGAGAAGCAAAGTCGACCTTACCTTTTTCTATTTCTACCGATGAAGGATTATTTGGACCACCCGTTAATATTTTCAAATCGATGCCGTATTTTTTATAAATACCTTTTTCGTAAGCCATAAAATACCCGGCAAATTGTGCTTGTGGTATCCAGTGTGGAATGAAAGAGATTTTCTTCAAATCAGATTGTGTAAATGCAACAGCAGAAGTAAACATAATTAGAACAAGTATCGATATTAATACCCTCATAATTTCCTTAAAGATTGTCAAGAAATTCATCTGCTACTTAAACAAAATAAATTAGGATGTCAAGATAATTTAGAAAAAGAAATCGGGCATTTAGAGTTGGGAAACTGGTATTCAATAGTAATTCCAACGTATAATTTTAACAATTGCTTAGCGTAATTACAGATGTAGAAAATTGTAACTGAATTTTGAAATATTAATTTGTAATTATCCATTTACTTTCAGGTATGCAATTAATCCAGGAACTAAGATCTTTGGTGATTAAAACAAAAGAGCCATTAGTGATTTAATGGCTCAATTTGAGGTTAAGGGGTCTATGGTTTATTGAGGGTTTCAATTTTCCATTAGAGAGAAGATTTTTGTAAGAACAAATTTTACGTTAATTTCGGCTATAATTATTTGATGTAAATTCTATTTATAAACTATAAATATTATGCCATTATAATTTAATCTGATTTTCCAATATAATTCTAACTACAATCCAAAATTACTGGATTGTTGTGGTAGAAGTTACCTGAAATAATTTCAATTTTACTATAATATTCTTCCAACAATTTCTTCCAGAATATTTGGTTTTATTAATGCAGCAAAATATTTTTTAAAGAAGTTTTCTTCAATCTTATGTTTTTTAATTTAAAGATGATCAAACCGGTTAAAATGTATTTATTAAAAAAAATCATTGTTTTTATTTTTTGCATGTTTGCCTGTGGGTGTTCAAATCTTTTTCAATCTACAAAGCCAATCGAGGTAATAGATTCTAATAAAGACGCTGAATTAAAAATTATTATTAAAAACACCGGAATATTCATAGAAATATTTAGCAAAAGTGGTTTAGGATATTCTACCTTTAGAAAAAATGATTCGCTTAATACTTGCAATTTAGTGTTTCAATTTCATCTAAAAGGATTAGAGGAATTAAAGTTTATTTATAACAATAAATGCTCCACTGTTTACGTTTCAAGTATTGATAAATATATCGTTCACCAACAAATTACTGATTTTGAATTTCCAGATAAAGCAATCGAAATAACTGATAATGAGCCGAATTGGTTTCCAATAAACTTTATTGAAGATGGATTGATCGAGGTTAAAGTTCCTACAGATTTTTTAAGGAATATTTATAATCAGTTCGAAATCAGGTGGATTGATTTTTATCGATGATTGAAATTAATAATAAAATCTGTGTTTCTTAATTCTATTTGCTTTACAAACAGATAATTTTATAATAGCTTTGTAATAAGACAAACAAATTTAATTTTTTATGAAACAATTTTTAAAATTCACACTTGCCTCTATGCTGGGGGTATTTTTAAGCTTCATCTTTGTTTTTGTTATCTTCGTAATTTTTATGACAGTTTTAATTGCAGGATTACAAACTACAAAGGTAGAAGAAATTCCTCAGAATTCAGTTCTTGAAATTAAATTGAACTATTTTATTCCAGAAAGAAGTTTTCAATCTCCGCTGGCAGTTTCATCATTCCCATTTATTTCACTTAGAAAGCAAATTGGTTTAAATGAAATTATAGATAACATTCGCAAAGCCAAAACTGATTTTAAGGTGAAAGGAATTTATATAAATCTAAACAACTTTACTGGTGGTGGTATAGCAGTAATTGAGCCTATTAGAAGAGAACTATTAGATTTTAAAAAGTCGAAGAAATTTATAATTGCATTTGGAGATAATATTTCCCAGCGGGCTTATTATTTAGCTTCTGCTGCTGATAAGATTTATATGACACCGGAAGGCAGCCTGGATTTTAGAGGATTAAGTGTGGAAATGATGTTCTTTAAAAACACGCTTGATAAATTAGAAATTGAACCACAAATATTTCAGGCTGGTGAATATAAAAGCGCCACGGAGTCATTTAAGTCTGATAAAATGAGTGAGCCGAACAGACGGCAGATTACTGAGCTTTTAAATTCAATCAACGAACATTTTTTAAAGGAATTAGAAACAACGAGAAAAATTCCCTATGATTCTTTGAAATTAATCTCTTCCAATTTCCTGGTACGCACACCGGAAGATGCCAGGAAATACAAGTTGATTGATGAATTGATTTACAAAGACCAGGTGTTTGATGAAATGAAGAAAAAAGCTCGTACCGACAGAAATAAAAAACTTAGTACAGTTTCAATTGAAGATTATACCAATGTTAATGTCGATGGTGGAACTTCAAACTATAACAGGATTGCTGTAATATATGCTGTTGGAGAAATTGCAAATGTTTCCGGAAATGAAAGCATTATTGGTACTGAAAATATTACAGATGCAATTAAAAAAGCCAGAGATGACGAACGAGTAAAAGCTATTGTCATGCGGGTAGCTTCTCCCGGTGGAGATGCATTAACTTCTGATATTATTTGGCGCGAAGTTGCTTTGGCAAAAAAGAAAAAACCATTTATTGTTTCGATGAGTGGAGTTGCTGCATCCGGAGGTTATTACATTTCTTGTGCTGCTGATTCAATTGTTGCAGAGCCCAATACAATTACAGGCTCAATTGGTGTGTTTGGAATAATTCCAAATATGAAAAACTTTTTTAAGAATAAATTGGGAATTTCATTCGACCGCGTGAACACGGGTAAATTTTCGGACTATTTTAATGTTAACCGCCCATTGACTGTTGAGGAGAAAAAAATTGTTCAGTCAGAAGTTGATAGAATCTATAAATCTTTTGTTTCTAAAGTTTCTGTAGGAAGAAGAAAATCTTTTGAAGAAATTCAAAAGATTGCACAAGGACGTGTTTGGACTGGTTTGCAAGCTAAAGAAAATGGATTGGTTGATGAAATTGGAGGTTTAAAAGATGCAATTCGTATTGCAGCTGCAAAAGCCAGGGTTAAGCAATACTCGATTGTGGAATATCCAACTCTTAGAAGTATAATGAAAACTTTATTAGAAGATTTTTCAGCAGATGCTGAATTATCATTTTTAAAATTGAAACTGGGAGATAATTTTAGAGCGTTCGACCAATTAAAGCAGGTTGGAAATTTGAAAGGTGTTCAGGCAAGATTACCAGTTGAGCTTGATATTAATTAATAGCAACGCACAAATTAAAAGAGTTAAAGGATTTTTTTTATTTTACCCTGAGATATTTTTATTGGCTCAATTCAGAAATAAAAATTTGATTTCTGCTATAGCCAAATTTAATAACTCATAACATTTTTATTAAAACAATTTCATTATCCATTCACCAATAAAATAGCCGGCTGCGGCAACACCAAATCCAACTACGAACATATCAAAACCGCTGCGGAAAATACTGCGCCCGGTAAAAAAACTTCTTGCAGCGCCTACACCAAAATGGGTAATCATTGCAAGCAGAAAGGAAGTCCAGATTGCTTTCGTTCCAGTAAGAAAAAGAAAAGGCAAAACAGGAATGAAAGCTCCAACGGCGGTTGCTGTTCCTGTTATCCATCCTTCCTTAAGTGGGCTTCCGCCAGCTTCCACAATTCCCAGTTCGTCTCTTACAGATTCATCCAATGCTTGTTCTGGATTTTTAATTATTTCATTTGCTAAAGCCTTAGCTTCTATTTTGCTCATTCCTTTTGCTTCATAAATAATTGCCATTTCTTCAGCTTCAAGTTCCGGCATTAAGCGGATTTCTTCCTTTTCCATATTCCGTTCATAATCAAAAACTTCTTTCTGGCTTACAGCAGCAAGATAACCGGACGAACCCATTGAAAGTGAATCAGCTACAATTCCAGCTATTCCTGAAATTAAAATAATATGGGGTGCCGAAGCAGCACCGATCATTCCGGCAATTAATCCAAAGTTAGCGGTTAATCCATCATTAAAACCATAAACAATATTGCGCAATAATCCGCCGGATTCCGAACTATGCCATGGTTCTCCTTTTATTCCGAATGTGTTCATCAAGGTACCGGCATGATTTGCAGAATCTTTTGCCAGTTTTAATGCAATGTTCTTTGTTGAACTGACATTGGATGAGCGATATAATCCCATATAGGATTTAACCTCATTCGCTTCTTCCCGAAGTTGAAGCTTAGATAGCATAACGGTTCCGAATTTTCTGGAATACCAGGCAAGAAACCGGGCTTTTATCGATGGCTTTAATTCAGCCAGTTTAAAATCATATAATTTCATTTGCTCTAACCAAATTGCAATATGTTTATCTTCTATAATCGCAAGCTGATTATAAATATCCTTCTCTTTTTCATCTTTAATAAGAGCAACTAAAGTGCGATAAAGAAATGCAGCATCAACTTCATCCTGAAGATGCTTGATCCAAATGGCAGCAGTTTTTTTATTTACCGTCATCATAATCCTTTCAATTATAATTTTGCAGTAAGGTTCATTTAAATTAAATTTGTGTTGTTCAAAAATATCAAAACAATTTTACAACATACAGTAAACTAATTATGAAATACGAACGGGAATATTTTATCCATTATTACGATTGTGATACTAATCTGAATCTTAATATAACAAGTTTGTTAAAATACTTTGAAGATATTGCCATCCTTCAAAGTGAAGATGCCGGAATAGGTTTGAAATACTATGAAAAGAACAATGTTGCCTGGATGCTTTATAAGTGGGACGTAATTATAAATCGTTACCCTAAATATAAAGAAAGAATAAAAATAATAACTGAACCAGTTTCATTTTTCCGGTTTTATGCTTATAGATCGTTTGAAGTTAAAAATTTGGCAGGCGAAACGCTGGCTACCGCAAATACACTTTGGTTTTTTATTGATACAAATTCAAGAAAACCAACAAAAATTATCGAAGAAATGTTCAGTGGTTATGGAATTAGTACTGAAGAAAAAAGAGAGTTACCAATTGATGAGATAAAACCGTTTGGTAAGATTGATTATGAGAAGGAATTTTTTGTGCGGCAGAGTGACATTGATACAAATGACCATGTAAATAATATTAGTTATCTTGCCTGGGCTCTGGAGGTTGTACCTGATTTTCTATTTAAGGATTCCATTTTAAAACGGTTAAAAATCTATTATAAAAAAGAAACTCACTACGGCAGTAAAATAAAGTCATTAGTTGGAATAAATAACGAATTAAGCAAAAAAATATGTTCCCATAAGATTTCTGATGGAGGAGATGATATTTGTCTATTAGAGACTCAGTGGGAAGTCAAATAATTCAAGACTAAAATATAATTTGTTTATATATTTTATTATTGTATATTTCATACGGACAAAAAGTCCAAATATTTTTTAATTTTTTTTAGAGGTACTTTCGTGAGCACTAAACTTTTTGTGGGAAGTCTCCCATGGTCAATCGACGACAAAACATTACAAACCACTTTCGAGGCTTATGGAACAGTTGTTTCAGCCAAAATTGTTATGGATCGCCAAACCGGCAGATCAAGAGGATTTGGTTTTGTTGAAATGGAAGATTCTTCCGATGCCAAAAAGGCAATGGCTGCATTGAACAATTCCGAACTTAACGGTCGTAATATTCTTGTCAATGAAGCAAAATCAAAAATATAAGCGGTAATACAATTTATTCGTATTGAAAAGCGCTCTTTCGGGCGCTTTTTTTTATTTAAACTCGTTTGCTACATTTAGAAAAGGTTGAAGAGTTTTTAGTGTAAGATTTGATACGAGGAGGAAAAGTTTGTTTTGGTTGATCATTTTTATAAAATAAAACTTACCTTCGATAATCCTTTCACATTGCACTTCTGGTTCTTTTAGTTTACACCCAACTTGTTCTTGAAAGCTAACAAGTTCATTTGAAGTTTGGAAATTAATCTCTGCTAATTGAATGTAACCATCTGGAAGTTCAATCGGCAAAATGTACAGAGAATAATTTTTTACACTATCAAACTTTTCCAGCCAATCCGGAAACCCGTTTTGCAAACCCAATATTCCATTAATAAATTTCAAATCTTTTTTATAGCTTACAAATAATTTATTCTTAAAAAAGGACGGAATAGTAAAGTCATCCAGTTTAATCTTTCCGAGAATTATTTTGATAAGATTATAGCTTATTGCTTGCGTCTCAGTTGTTCCTTTTTCATTTAGAATTTGGAGATAAAAATTAGATTTTATTGCCAGGATTTGGAATAATGAAACACAATTAAATTTTGATAATGAATCATTGTTTTCACATTTGAATCGGGAGATAGAAAAAATTCCAAATGCTGCTTCCGGATTCTTCATCTCATAAATATTAATTATGAAATGAGTCCCTTCCAGATCAATTTCCTGAACCAGCAGCTTTTGAAAACCGTATTCCAGGTAAACATCTGCACCACCATCAATGTAACCGTAGAGAGAAGATCCGTCATAAAATTCCGATTTAATTATCTTTGCACCCGGGATTTCTCCATCCGTAATCTGTGGAAAAGTTACTTCTGCATTAACATTAGTTATTAGCAGTAGAAGCAATAATAAAAACATTTTTATTCGTTTGTTTATCAAAATCATTTTTAGTTGATTTAAATTTTTCACACTTACTTATTTGATTTCGATCTTTTCTAATTTGATCTTTTCAATATCTGCCACGCCAAGCTGCAAGTTTTGGGCAAGCTCTAAAAAAAATCTTCCTTTCGGAGAGTCTTCTTTCTGAATTTTTTCTTCAAGTCTTTTCTTTAAAATAATGTCGTAACCAATTCTGTCTACTGCAACAGGATCACTTCCAATTAAAATAGTTTTGAAGTTGGTTATAAATTGTGGATTAGCACCCGGACCGCCCTGGAAGCAGCCTTTAATTCCATCTACAATATTTAAAACAACTTTATCCCGCAGCGGTGGAAAAGCGCAAACTTCGGCGCAGGTTTCTGCCCAAAGTTCTTTATGTAATCTGCCGGTGTTGGAAATACTTCCGTAGGCAAGATTTTTTAGGCAAAGTGTAATTGAGCTTCCGGCATTTTTAAGGATAGGAATGTTAATAATCTTATCTACCATCTGGGTGGCAATTTTGGTAAAGTAAGAATACTTTCCTTCGTTAATCATGTACGGAAGAGTTTCAGCATCATATTTTTCTTCGCAGTCGGCAAAGTAATACCAATTCCTATCGATCATTTCTTCACCATAGAGTTTTCCATCTGCATTATAAAAGGAACCATTTTTATCTTTTCTTTCCGTTCCAATAATTTTTATGCCTGGAAAATTTTCGTCAGTAAATCCAACTTCATTCAACTCAAATTCTCTTCTATCCCAAATGATCAGATTTTCTTTTGGTATATCTGCTGCTTCTAATTGCTTGATAATAGCTTTAACAACTTCTGGACTTGTGGAGAGCAATGTTCCAGCAACGGGATTTACTTTCAAACCAATTTTATCTTTTGGTGAAACAAACATGCGCCACGCTTCGTTAATATCATCTTTTCCGGTAAGTGAAAGCATTCCGCGTTTTATCATTTCATCAATTTCGGATTGATCAAATTTATTTTCTACAATGCTTTTTTCATTTAGAATCTGTACCACTTTACCAGGAAATTTTCCGGGCATTGATTCTGAGGTTCGTGGATACTTTAAAGCATCTTTGATGTTAGTTGAAGGTTTTTCCGGTAATAATTTTTTTGCCAGAATATTGTTTTTTAGTAATGGTGATAGGGCAGCACCTGCACTGGTTAACCCAAATATTTTAAAAAATTTGCGGCGATCCATTTTATTCATTTGTTCCTCAATTAAAATATGAATGAAAGCACCGCCCGCAAATTAACAATTTGTAGTTTTAAAATCCGAAATTATTTTTTCTTGTTTTGTTCAACACCTTCAGAAGATTCTAAGCCTTTCAAAATCCCTTCCACTAAATTTTTTCCCCAATTAGGTGAAATTGAAGTTTCAGGGACAAACTTATTATACTTTTCAAATGATTCTTTTAATATTGGAAGAGCTTTTTGTTTACCTCCACCAAAAGCTTCTGGAGTATTAAGAATAGTTTGCCCAATTAGAAATATGGGACGAGGGTTTTCCGGATTTAATTTTTTAGCTTTCTGGTAAAGTGAATTAGAAAGCGTACCATATTTCTGCCAGCGTTCCATTGGCGCAACAACCATTCGTGCTTGTGCAGAAAATCCTTTTAAAGTTAATATCTCCGAATCATCAGGTTTAAGAGAATCAGCATTATTAATTAATAAATCAGCTTTATCTAAATAAATATCTTTTTTTGCAACCACTGTATCAATAAAACTGGAAATCAAAAGACAGTAAGCCGAATAATAATACGGCAGCCATTTACTTTTTTCAGCATTTGCAATTCTTTCAAATGTATTTGAAAGCTGCTGGAAGTCCGAAGCAGATTTAGCCGAATCCATCATCACCATGTTTTTTTTGATTGCCGCTGTATATTTATCATCCTGGGCGTTTAAGTTGATGATAAGAATTAATATGCAAAAAAGATTTAGAATTGTTTTCATTTTTTCTCCTATTATTTATTATTTCTGCCAATTAAAATCCACTTACATTTTCTCCAAGGGAGATGAACATACCGAAGAAAACAGATCTTAAAACTGGTGCACCTACCACTTCTTTTACCTTTCCATCCGTAGAAAAACGGTAAGTGTAAACATTATTAAATCCCAAAATATTTTCTACTGATACAAAAAACACTGTGAAATTACCAAAAATATTTTTGAAAAAATTATAATTGATGCTAAGATTATTATATTCCTTTGTTTTGTCCTCAAGAAATATTGGGTTATTGGGATTAAAATATGGTCTGCCTGTTGCAAAGGAATAAGTAAAGCTGAGCATACTATTAAGATTGGGTAAGAATTGTTTGAACACCGCAGAAAAAGTATGCGGAGTTGCAAAAGTTGGTTCTGCTAAAGTTGGATAATCTTTATACTCTCGTTTCGTGTCAAGGTATGAATAAGAAATCCAGCCATCTCCATTTTTTAAAATACCGTTTGCTCTAAAGAAAATATCAATTCCTTTTGCATATCCTTTGCCTAAATTGGATAAAATAATTGCTGGGTTATCGCTCTTCTTTACAAGATATTTATATTGTTTGTAGTATCCTTCAATCCGGAAAGTTATCTTGTCTCCCAGGTATTGATAGTTAAAAATGTAGTGGTCTGCTCGTTCATAATTCAAATTTCTTGTTTCAAAAAGAAATTCTTTTTCCGGAGTTTGATAAAAAATTCCATATGCAAAGTTTAGTTGATCAAACTGCCCAAGTCGGTAAGCAATTGAAGCGCGGGGAGCGAAATTAAATTTTTTAATAATCCCTGAATTTTCCATTCTGGCACCTACACGTGCTGCCAAATCATTACTTAGAAAAATATCTGTTTCTGCAAAAGCGGCAGCATAAACATCGTCCAGTTTTCTATCATATTCATTAAATCCTTCACTATTAATTAAATTTTGAACTTCACCACCGAAAGTAATGAAAGAACCATCAACAATCTTTCTTGAGAGAGTTAACTTAGCTTGAAGCATTTTATCATCTATTTTAATTTTATCAAGGTTCAAGTCAATCATATCATGTTTCCGGCTATAGGAAGCACCGGCAAATAAAGCCCATTCCTTGGCTAACACATCAGAAAAACTTGTTTGAAGGAAATAATTATTATTTGTTAAACCGTATTTGTCTCTTAATTCAAGATGATCTAAGTTTTTTAAATACAATCTTGAATAAGATTCCTCATAAGAAGTGTAAACCTTAAAAATTCCTGTTGTAGAAGTTTTATGACGGAAGATAACCTGTCCCTCACCGGAAGAAGGAGCTTTATCCCAATCCAATCGTTGTTTTTGAAGTTTAAAAATTGGTGACAAATTATAATAACCGCCTTCAAATGCAAGCGAAGTATTTTCCCATCGTTGAACATGAGATCCTCCCAATCCAACAACCATTAGGTTTATCGAACTTCTGGTATCAGGTGCAAGATCAGTGCTTTTAAGAATCAAAGCGGAAGAAAGAGCCTGTCCATATTGCGCTGAATAACCACCGGTACTAAACATTGTTCCCTTAAAAAGGAATGGAGAAAATCTTCCTCGTGATGCAACATCTGGAACTGTACTATAAAACGGTGATTGCACAATCATCTCATCAATTATGGTTTTAGTTTCAGAAGCGGAACCGCCTCTTACAAACAATCCTTCGGTTTCCCCAATGTGTTGGGCGCCAGGTAGAGTATTTAGAGCGGTATAAATATCGGCAGTTGTTCCGGTTGTAACAATATCCAGAGGTTTAAGAATAACAGCTTTGTTTTCATCGCTTGCTTCAAAAGAACCAGCGGAAATTACAACAGCTTTAAGTGAAGACGTTTCTTCTTCCATAATAAAGTCTTCTCTTATCTCTTCTTTTTTAATATTAATGTTTCTTTCTTGAGCTTTGTAACCAACATAGCTTACAATTAAAATCTTATCTCCGGTTTCTAAAGTTATGAACGAATATTTCCCTTCCGGATTAGTCGAAGCGCCATCGTAAGTGTTTTTCAGATATACATTAGCTGAGCGAAGAGGATCTCCTTTTTTATCTTTAACATTCCCACTTATTTTTATTTGCGAGTATGCAGTTGAAGAAATGATTAATAAAAGAAGTAATAATCGATTCATAGGTTTCACTAATTAGCACTCCAAAAATTTTTATAATACCAGGTTAATTAGTTCGATACTGATTTCTTTATTACGATTTAATACTAAGTTAAGATATAAAAAAGCAATCCCGCAGAATTGGTAAATGGGATTGTCAAACATTTTTAATTTTTAAATTTATCGGTTATTAAGATTGAACTCATTTTCAATATCTTTCCCGAAGTGATCTTTGTACATTTTTTTATACTTATCGAAAAGTTTGTCTTCAACTTTTTTCCCATCAACTTTCATTTCATTTTTGGAAATATTTATATCAACATCTTCACTTGTATTTTTAATTAAGCCATCGTTCACCATTTCGCTTTTTAAATCTTTTATAAAAGCATTTAGCTTTTTCATTTCTTTGTTCAATTCTTTCATATTAAAGTCTAAGTTCTCCATGCTTTTTTCCAACCCGCTCATATCAATCTCTGGTATATCAATATCCATTTCAGGTATTTCAATATTTATTTCTGGAATATCAGGCATATCAGGAATATGAATATCAATATCAGGTACATGGACATTAAAATTACCCGAAGCCCACTTTTGATGCTTTAGTTCTTCGCTCATCTTTTTCATATTCTCGCGGAATTCTTCTGTGTCCATATCAATTTTAGGAGGATGAATTTTCAGATCTTTTAATTTATTCTTTAATTCTTTCATTTGATTTTTAAATTCTTCCTTATCAAAATAAACATCAATTTTCTGCTGCTTAAGATTACCCATCTCTTCCCTCAATTTTTCCATTTCAAGTTGAAATTCTTCATTATCAAAATCGTAAATGTTTCTTTGATTTTTAAGATTTTCCTGTAACTCTTCCATTTGCTTTTCAAACTCTTCTTTATCAAAGGGAAAATTATTCAAGTGGATGCTGAATTCCTTCTTGGCAGGTTGCAATTCTTCAATTTTATTATAAACCAAATCTTCGTAGTCTTCAATTTCATCATTTGGAATTCGCTTTCCATTTTGATAAAGTGTAACCAACTCATCATCTTTAAAAACAGCTTTCCAGCGTGATAATTTTCCATTTTCGTAATTATCAAAAGTAAAAGTGGATTTCCCTTCTTCTGATTTATAAGAATGTTGATATTCTCCATCATATTTGCTGTGGTATAATGAACTACATCCAAAAACGGAAAGTGAAAAGATCATTATAAAAGAAAATAAAATTATTTTCCTTTTCTGATTCATATAAATGATTTTCATAATTGCCTCGTGTAAAATACTTCAAATGAATGTTCTTTTTTTGTTAAGACGGATAGAATTGAAAAGGGTTGCACATAAAGCAAATTTTTATAGTCGGGAAATCAAATACCATCTGATTGGGGAGGATTGGATTCCTTTTAGAAAATAATGGTTTCCTTCGGTAAAAAAATCCCCTTACAAAAAGGGGATTTTTATTAATGCAAAATACTGTTTCTATTTAACAGGATTCAGTTTTCCTTCGCTATTTGCAATTTGCCAAACATCCATAAAGCCAAGCTTAATTATGTTTGTCATCTTTTTAATATCGGCTTTGTCGGCTGTGTCGCCAGGTTGGTGGTAATCGTTATGCCATCCAGCCATAAAATAAAATATCGGAATGTTCTTTTCAGCAAATGGAGTATGGTCACTTCCACCACCAGGTTTTTCTTCAGCTTCGAACTCAATCTTTAATCCAAGATTCAAATCCTTGTTGAATTTCTCATTCATATCTTTTAATTCCGGGTAGGCTTTTGTGTAGGTCATGCTGCATTCAACACCAAGAGAATCATTTACACCATCCCGCGAGATCATATCGTAGTTTAAACAGGCAATTGTATTTTGTACCGGTTTAATTGGATGCTCAACAAAATAATATGAACCGAGCAATCCTTTTTCTTCACCTGTCCATAAAGCAAATACGATAGTTTTTTTAGGTTTGATCTTTGCTTCTGCAAAAGCCTTAGCCAAAGTCATTACAGCAACACTTCCGGAAGCATTATCATCAGATCCGTTCCAGATATAACCCTTTACCATACCAACGTGATCGTAATGCGCACCGATAACAATTACCTCATCAGGATTTTCTCCTTCAATAGTTCCCAATACATTTCTTGTACTTACCAAATTAGATTTTACAGTTGTTTTAAATGAAATGGTTTTGTTTTCAATTTCCAATGAGTTCGGTTTAATCTTTTCCTGGGCAGATTTTTCAAATTCAGAAAAATTGATCCCGCAATTTTTAATTATTTCATTAGCAAGTCGGTTGGTTATATAGACAGTCAATATTCCGGATCTAAGTGTATCACCAGGAATACTCATTCTTCTGAAAAGTCCAGCGCGAAGTTCAGAATCACCCTCATAATTATTTATGTTGAAGCGGAAAGGAATATTTGTTACCCAGTCATTAGAAATATTTTTTTCGGGATTGACTTCAATTATACCAACTGCGCCAAGTTCTTCTGCCCATTTATTTTTGTCTTTGGATAAATTCCACTCCGCCCATCTTCCCTCAGGTTTAAAAAGTTTGTATGCTTTTGATGACGTATCTTTATATCCAGGATAACCTGCAAGACGTAAGATTATTTTTCCTTTTACATTAACTCCGTTAAAATCGTTGTAACCTTGTTTGTCATTTTTATATCCATATCCAACGAACACAATGGGCGCTTCAAACTGTTGACCAATGCTTGCTGGGTTGAGATAAAAATCTGTTTTATAAACAAAGTTGGTTATTTTTTTTGAATTTTTTTCGTTTGTAATTAAAGCTAATTCCTGTAAATCGCCAGGTTCATAATTTAACAGGTTGAAATTTTGGAAGTAACTATTATAGCTTTCAGCTTTCTTTCCTTTCATTCTCTCTTCACGGGATTGGAATTTTCGTTCAATATCTCCGGCAGGATTTACACCGTACACTTTAAACATACTTGCAATGTAATCACCAGCCATAAAATTTCCTTTGGTGCCGGTTTCTCGTCCTTCCATCCAATCAGATGAAAGAAACTCTAACTGAGCTTTGATTGCTTCTGGTGTAATTACATCTAAGCCTTTTTTTACAGCATCACTTTGTGCAAGGAATGTTGACTGAAAAAATATGAATGTCAGGAGGGGAAATAACTTATAGGTGTGCATAGTTCCTCTTATAATTTTACAAAGGATTTAATTACCTCCGCAAAACTAATAAAAGTTTTCAATTTATATTCAAATAGAAATTAATAAATATAAGATTGAACTTTAAGTAAAACTGTACTCACCAATTCTAGTTAAAAGATTGTTATCAACGATTCTTATTTCTTCAATTTATCCTTAAATACTTTTTCAAACTTCTCAACTTTAGGACCGATAACAAAGGAACAATAACCTTGGTGTGGATTCTGATTAAAATAATTCTGATGGTAATCTTCTGCTCTGTAAAATTTGATGAATGGAGAAATTTCTGTTATTACCGGATCTTTCCAAGCACCAGATTTATTTAATTCTATTTTGAAATGTTCGGCAAGTTTTTTCTGTTGATCATTATGATAAAATATTACAGACCGGTATTGTGTTCCTGCATCTGCCCCTTGGCGGTTAAGAGTGGTTGGGTCATGAGTCTTCCAGAAAACCTGGAGAAGTTCATCAAAAGAAATTACTTTTGGATCATAAGTAATCTGGCAAACTTCCGCATGCCCGGTTTTACCGGAACAAACTTGATCATACGTTGGATTTTCCTTTGTTCCTCCGCTATATCCAGAAGCAACAGATTTAACGCCTTTTAGCCTTTGAAATATTGCCTCGGTACACCAGAAACATCCGGAACCGAAAGTAGCAGTATCTAGTTGAGCATTTGTTTCCATATTCACTTTCTTTTTTGTTTCACCTAATGAATTATTTCCTTTGCAACCCAATCCCGAAATTATTAAAAAAAGAATCGGGATAATTTTTATGGATAATCTTACCATTTTATAATCTTTCTTATGTTTATGTAGTGATAACATCAAATTTTTGTAAAAGGTTTACTTTAGTAATACTATCTACTCTTTAAAGATCATTTTAAGAAATTCCTTTCTTTTTCATAATTTGCATTTAACCTTTTCTATTTTACGGCGTATCATTAATAAATAAAAAATGAAAGAATTGTTTAAAGCTGAAGAACAAATATCCGAAGAAATTTTACATCGCTGTAAAAGCGGCGATACAATGGCATTCAGGGAAATTGTAAAGAAGTACCAGAAGTATGCGTTTATTTTAACTTTCAAAATTTTGTTGAATGAAGATGACGCCAAAGATGTTGTTCAGGAAACATTTATAAGAATCTGGAAGCACATTTCAGTTTATAACAGTCAAATAAAATTTACAACCTGGATTTATAAAATAGTAACAAATCTTTGCTATGATAAACTAAGATCAGATAAGCGAAAAGAAAAAATTATGGATAATAAATTGGAAGTTGAAAATCTCCTTGTAGCAGTTAAAGATAGCAATGAACTGATAATGGAGAATAAGCAGCTTGCAGGAATTATAGAAAACCTTGCCGAGGAACTATCACAAAAGCAAAGAATGGTTTTTATCTTACGCGATCTTCAGGATTTGTCAATCAAAGAAGTATCATCAATTCTTGATATGCCAAAGAGTTCTGTAAAAACAAATCTTATTTTTGCGCGGAAAAACATAAAAGAAAAGTTAGAGAAGTATTTGTAATGAAGGAAGATTAATATGAACTGCGAATCAGTAAATAAAATAATTTATTTGAAAAGTGAAGAGTTGTCCAGAAGCGAATCACGAACACTTTATAATCATCTTTCTGTTTGTAATTTCTGCCGAATTGAAAGACATAAATTTGAAGCGGCAAATGAAATAATCACCAAACTAAAAAAGGTGGAACCAGCTTTTGAAAATCCAACTCTTTGCGAAGACATTATTATAGAAAGGATTCAGCAAATTAAAAAAGATATACCTGAATCAATCTTTAACAAACTTTTCAATAAGCTGGCGGACTTTTTTGAAATATCTTTTGTCCGCTACTCGCTGATTTCTGTTCTGCTAATTGCATTCAGTTTGTTTTTCTATGAAGAAGCAACAACAGTAATTGACATATCAAGGTTGGAAGAAAGTACAGCGGTAAACTTTAATAATGAAATTACTGCCGGGGGAATATTTGAAGATCAAACAAAAATGCTGAATACAATCTCTGAGTTGTGCAAACTATTTACCAGTAAAAGGAATATTGCAAAGCTTACAGACGATTGGATAGTTATGAATAAAGCAGAATTGCGATCTTTCTTACAACTTAACAGCAAATTAAATGCGATTAAAACAACTCTGCCTTCTAATTTTAATGTGAAATATCCTTTGCTGGCAAAATATATAAATATGGAATTAAGTGATAAGCAAGTAGAAGAATTTATAAATCAAAAGGATGAAATAATTGTTGAGCTTAATAAATTTCTTAAAGAGGGAGAGCTGAAAAATGAAATTCCTAAATAAACTGAGTTTTCTTTTATTGGTAGTTACTTTGTTAACTCTATCCGGTTGTTATGATAAAAACTATTCTGTTAAAACCAAAGTTTATCCTGATGGATCTTTTGAGCGAATGTTTATTATTGAAAAAGATGATTCGGCAAGTGTTTATGAAAATCCTTTCCCGATAGCGTTTGATTCATCCTGGAAAATGGAATTGAAGAAAAATAATGATAGCATAAAAACTTATACTTTTACCGCTAAAAAACATTTTTCTTCTCCAGAAGTTTTCCGTAAAGAAATTGTTCAAACTAATGAATTAAACAAACTAAACCTTTCCTTTAAGCTGGAAAAGCAATTCCGATGGTTTTATACTTATTTAAATTACCAGGAAATTTATAATGGGAATAATCTTTGGAATTATATCCCGTTGGAAAAATTCTTTTCACAAAAAGAAATTAAGCAGCTTTATGCTGATTCAATATCAGAATCTCTGAAGAAAAAAACGGAAGAGTGGCAGCAACGGAATATTTTCGAGGAATATTTTCAAGCGTTGGTTAAAGGTGCAGAAGAATTGAATGACCCCAGCTTTAACGTAACTATGCTCAATTTAAAAAAAGAGCAGCTATTTAAAGCACTGATTGAAGCTGACGCTAATGGAGAAATTATTCTGGCAACTTTTGAGAAAATCCTTGGTACGAAAGCAGTATGGAAGTTAAAAAGTAAATTTGATGAATTAAAAAATTCATTGCAGAATAAATTTGAGCTAATAATGAGTCTGGACGGAAATTATAGCAATGAAATTATATTACCTGGAATAATCCTAAGTACAAATGCAAAATCAGTTGAAGGGAATAAGCTTACCTGGCAATTCCCAACAGACAAATCTTTTCTCTTGCATCGCGAAATGCACGCACAATCCCGTGTTATAAATACCTGGGCTTTTGTAGTAACGGGTGCTTTGATAATATTGATTTTAGCTGGTCTTGCAATTCCAATTATTAGAAGAAAGAAATTGGTTTAACCTTACCTGAACTTAATAAGTCACCTTAGGCAAAGAATTGTAATTGTCATATTGAGCGGGGCGAAATATCTCAAACCAGTTTGAAATCGAGGTGTCGAGATTCTTCCCTCCATTCAAGAACAATTTTGCGTAAGGTGACTTAATTATATATTCCAGTTATCAAAAAAAATGAATTACTTCCTCTTGCTTGATTTTTACAAAAATAGTTTCTAATATATTAATGTAAAGGGCACATTAATATTTATCCACAAATTTACTTTTACAAAATCAGTTAACCCAAAAGGTAGAAAACTGATATAAATAGTTATAATTTATAAAAATTTTTAAGAGGCTTATATATGAAAAAACAAATGGCTTTTGTTTTCATGGTCTGTACTTTCTTCATTCTGGTTCTATTGCAATTTAATTGCTCTACAAAAGAAGAAAAGAAATCAATGACAAGTGAAGAAATGGTTGCCAGGGGAAAATATCTTGTTAACATTGGCGGTTGCAATGATTGTCATTCGCCAAAAGTATTTACTAAAATGGGTCCGATGCCGGATACTACCCGACTTTTATCCGGATTCCCCGCTGATAGCAAACTTAATATGATCGATACTTCTATCACTAATTCAAAATGGGCATATGGCAGTATGGATTTAACAGCTTGGGTTGGTCCGTGGGGTGTTTCCTTTGTTGCAAACTTGACCCCCGATGAAGCCACCGGACTTGGAAACTGGACTGATGAAATTTTTATTAAAGCTATGAGAACGGGGAAGCATATGGGATTTGGAAGAGAAATTCTTCCACCAATGCCATGGTTTAATGTTGCTGGTTTAAAAGATGAAGATTTGAAAGCAGTTTTTTCTTATCTAAAATCTTTACCACCGATTAAGAACAGGGTGCCAGATCCTATTCCGCCAAATATGATTGCGCAAGTGGTAAATAAGAAATAATAATTATCTGATTTTTAATTGTGTGAATTGGATGATATAAAGAAGCGGAGAGCGGGGGAACCGGTGAATGGGAGATAGAGAGAATTAAAATATTTTCACTTCTCCATTTCCCCGGTTCTCCGTTTCTTTTAAAGAGTGATATAGGAAAAAATTATTATTTACCTTGTGTAACCGATGACCCGCCGCTTAAATCAGAGTGCCCATATTCTGCTTTACCATAAAAAGTAACTTCGGAACCACCACTTGCATCAACATTAAGTTTTCCATTCATATTAATTGTAACTTCGCTACCGCCGGAAAGATCAGCGTTAACATTGGAAACTAAAAATTCTTTTAGCTTAATTTCACTTCCACATGAGCCTTCAATTTTCAAATCTTTTGCATTGCCAGATAAACTAACTTCACTTCCACCGGAAAGATTTACAGAAATATCAGCACATTTTAATTCACCTTTAAGAGCGGAGCCGCCAGATAGCTCACAATCAAATGGTTTTTCCGAAGCATCCATTTTAATTCTTCCTTCCGAACCACCGCTTAACTCTAAACCAATTAACTCAGGAGTTGTTATTGTAATATAAATATCATCTCTTGGATGCCAGTTCCTTTTGTCGATGTAAAATTTTAAAGTCTCATGTGATTTTTCCACTTTTAAGTATTTAAAATCGGATTCATCAGCTTTTACTTCCACACTATACAAATTTGATTGATTGATTTTAACATGCATTCCCCAACCCACTTCAACTTTCTTGAAATCCTTATAATCGAATTTTTCTGTTTTGTCCTCAGCTAAGGAACTTGCATAAGTGATAAGAATGGTTGTTATGATAAAACTAATTATTACAAAGTTTTCTTTTTTCACTAAATACCTCCAAAAGATTTTGTTTGTCTGTTTAGACTTAACAAATAAAAGAAAGTTACCATCCGATCAATTTTTCCATCGACCGCTAAAAATAAACTAATGAAACTTACCTTCATTTAATTTATTTTAGAACAACCATTTTTTTGGTCTGAATAAATTTTCCAGCACGTAAAGTATAAAAGTAAATTCCACTTGTTAATCCCGCTGTGCGGGAATTTGCATTAAACTCAACCGAGTATTTCCCGGCTGGTTTTTCTTCATTTACCAAAGTAGTAACTTCTTTTCCAAGAACATCAAATATTTTCAAGGTAACAAATCCGCTAATTGGTACAGCATAATTAATTGTTGTTGATGGATTAAAAGGATTTGGGTAATTCTGCCACAAGCGAAAATCTTTTACTATTTCATTTTGAAATTTCTTTAAGGTTTCATTTACAAATTTTTCCGTTCCAATAATCATTCTATATGAATGCTGATTAGAATTGCCGATGCTAATATTTTTTAAATCGAGCAGTTTATTATTTTCAATATCAAAAATTACAGATTGATATTCTTTTGGAAAGCTACCAAACATTTCCGGTTTAATACTTATTGAATTATTCTTAATTGTGTTTCCAATTATAAAATCCCAGGTTGCTCCTTCAGCATTTTGTTTTATACTAACGTCGGATTTAGTGTTCAATATTTCGTTAGTTATATAAGCCTCCAATCCATTTTGCAATTTTGGGGGAATTAAATATTCACTTTTTACCAAACCAGATTTTGAAAGTTTATTATTGGAGTTGAAGACTGAGAAAAACAATTCATTTGAGGTTGTTTCATCTGCAATGGTTAGCTTAACGAACCATCCAATATCAGCTAAAATTTTTGGAAAGTATAGTGGATTATATTTCCCAAAAGTTTTTAATTTAATTCTTTTTACTTCCGGTTCAACAAAGTATCCTTCGCCGGGTTTCATAATATTAGTCATCTTATAGCTTTTATTATTTGGGTCATATTTCCGTAAGATCAAAGTCGTATCAATTTGAACATCAAAAAAGTAAGGTGATGAAATTGTCTTCCAGCCATTGCTATTAAAAGTTAAAACGTTATCAGCTAATTTTCTGCTCCGGATATTCTGTGGATACAAATAAGAGATTTTGAAAGTATCAACCAGAGATTGTGCAGCAAAATAAGCAGAGGTTTCTTTAAAGTAGTAATTGTTGAATAGCGAAAAAGAATCTGGTGCAGAGGGATTGTATTCATAAACAACCCATTCACCATCCTTCATATTTTTAATTCCACCAAAGTATTTGAAAACAGAATCAGCGACAACATCTTCAAATGGAAAACCAAACATAGTCCATTTCACATTAGCATTTTGCGAATTTTCTGCTGCTTTAGAACGTGGTACTGAAATGCTTACTGTTTTTAATTTTGGGATAATTGTCTGCACATCAATTGAATCAAAAACTGAAATGGAATCTACAATTAAACCATTGATGTTTCTTGAAATCAAATCGCCAAAGAAAATTAATCCCTTGTCCGTAATGTCTGATTTTGGAATTATGAAATTGTAGTTTCCATCATTGTAGGAATAATGTTTTACACCGGGTCCGCCGAGGTAATATATAATTCTGAAATCCAGATTATTCTGGAAAGTAAACAACGATGGATTTAGAGTTAATGTAACCGCTTGATTAACTTCAAGTATTTTAAGAGTAGAATTGAATGGTTCATTATTAAAACGCAAATTGCTTTTTAGTTTTATAACAGATTGAAGGCTATCAATCCCACCATCGATTGGAAGATAAATAGTGTCTTTGCCAAAGCCATTATGAATGATGCTTAAAGTGTCAATGCTTACTTTGTCAAAATTTGGAGTTAAATATTTTATTCCTACTGTAATTGTATCATTCGGTTTTAGGCTAAAAGTGTTTTGGAAATCATTTGTAACTTTAAATCGTTTTTTAGGAAATTTGATAGAACAATTCAACCAGTCGTTCCCAATATTTCTAAAGAATATTTTTTTATTGTTGTTATTAAATGTTTCAAAAGTATCAGCCATAACTTTATTGATAGCTGTAATCGATTCAGGTGATAATTCACCTCCAATTCCGGTTCCAACTAATAATACTGTAAAGTTCTTTACCGGGTAGGAATTAGTTTGTAATTGAATTAGAGCCTGGTGCTTCCCAGGTTTAAATGGTTTGAATTCAACATTGAACGAAACGCTATCATTTGCCTTAATCACTTTTACCGGCTTTATCAGTTTGTAAGAATTTGTGTCGGTCCCTTCAATAAATATTTTATTAACTACTAATGGATAATTCCCACCAATGTTTTTAATTGTTAAAATTTTATTTGAAAGATGGGAAGCAGCAGTATTATCAAATATTAAAGTATCGCTGTTTAGTCCGACTTTTGATTGCTTTAAGGTAAAAGCTAATTCAAGCTTTAAAGTATCTCTTCCCGATAAATTGTTTGTCCTAATCAGGTAAAGCATTGCACGGTTTAATCCGGTATCCGCTTTGTGTGTGTTAAATCTTAAAAGAAATTTTGAAATAGAATTTGGTTGAATGACCGCATTCTTTTGACTAAGGAAAAAAATGGAATCAGGTTTAATTTTAATCGAATCAATTACATACTGGTTTACACCTGCATTTGATATTATGATTGTTCCGATAGTATCCGAAGAACTTACAGAAAGATTTATGCTTTTCTTTAGTGAATCCTGAATAATTAAAATTGAAGGTCTTGTTCTAAATCTATAAATTTTTGACCACAGGCTTGAGTCTTCACCCAAATTATTTGCTCTAATTCTCCAGAAGTACAAAGAATCAAAAGCCAAGTGGGATGGTTTAAAAGTAACTTTAGTTATGGATGTGTCTATAAGTGGTTCTGCAAATAATGGATGATCAGATAATTGTAATTTATAGCTGGTTGCACCTGGTATTGCAGCCCACGATAATGTTAAATTAAGCTGATTATTCCTGGAGCTGTCTTTTGGAGAAATCAACAAAGGTGTAACCAGTCTTGTTTTAAAGTAAGATGTATCGGACCAATAACTTGAATCTTTATTTTTATTGCTTGCCAAAACTTTCCAGAAATATTTTTTAAAGTATAATAGAGAATCGATTTTAATCTGAGTTACTTTTAAATCCTTTTCAAAAAAGATATTTGCAAACTTATTATCTTCAGCAACTATAAGTTTATATTTATCGGCGTTTTCAATTTTATTCCAAACTAATGTTATAACTGTATCAAGGTTTAAAGTGCTGTCTATGGGTGATAGTAACCGAGGATTAGAAAGCCTTGTTTTGAAGTTGTAGACTTTCGACCATAAAGAAGAATCACCAGTATTGCTATGAGTCATCACTCTCCAGTAAAAGCGAGTATTGGTTTTAAGCGAATCAAACTTATTTGATGTAGCACTCAGCTTTTTGTCAAATAAAATAGAATCTTGCTGGAAATAGTTTGATAGGGACAATTGTAATTTGTAAAACTTTGCAGCATCAACTGGATTCCATTTTAAAACCAAAACAGTATCCAGATTTCTTGCGCTATCTGTTGGCGCTATACTCCAGGGCGAACCCAACCTGGTTTTAAAATGCCGTATAGTTGACCAACCGCTGGAATCTTTATTTTCATTTCTTGCACTAATCCGCCAGTAATAATCAGAGATATATTTTAATCCGGTAATTTTAATTGTTGTAGTATCAACAAACTTTTCAAGGAAAAGTGATTTGAATAAATTATCCTTCGCAATTTGTATACGATAACTTTTTGCTGAGTCAACTTGACTCCAGGCAAATCTTAAAGTAGTGTCAGTATTTTTCAGATTGTTTGCTGGTGAAAGTAGAATTGGTTTTGCCAGTTTTGTTTTGAACGAAAAAGTATTTGACCAGGAACTGGAATCTTTAGATTTATTTGTCGCAAGAATTCTCCAGAAATATGATTTATTATACGCGAGTGAATCCAATAAATATTCTGTTGTGGAAATTTCTTTATTTAAAAGAAGGTCTGAATCTATAAAATCATTTTTTATGGAAAGCTGTAATCTGTAACTGTACGTAGAATCAACCGGATTCCATTTTAAAACTAAAACTGTATCCAGATTTCTTGCGCTATCTATTGGCGCAATACTCCGGGGCGAACCCAGCCTGGTTTTAAAATGTCGTATAGTTGACCAACCGCTGGAATCTTTATTTTCATTTCTTGCACTAATCCGCCAGTAATAATCAGAGATATATTTTAATCCGGTAATTTTAATTGTTGTAGTATCAACTAATTTTTCAAGGAAAAGTGATTTGAATAAATTATCCTTCGCAATTTGTATACGATAATTTTTTGCTGAGTCAACTTGATTCCATACAAAAACTAAAGTAGTGTCAGTATTTTTCAGATTGTTTGCTGGTGAAAGTAGAAATGGTTTTGCCAGTTTTGTTTTGAACGAAAAAGTATTTGACCAGGAACTGGAATCTTTAGATTTATTTGTCGCAAGAATTCTCCAGAAATAAGATTTATTATACGCGAGTGAATCCAATAAATATTCTGTTGTATAAACTTCTTTATTTAAAAGAATATCTGGTTCAATAAAATCCTTTTTTAACGAAAGCTGCAATCTATAAGTATCGGCTGAATCAATCCTGCTCCATTTTAAAGTTACAGTAGTATCAATGTTGTGAGCATTATTAAACGGCGAAAGGAAATTGGGTTTACCCAGCTTTGTTTTGTATTTATAAACTGAAGACCATTGGCTGGTTTCAAAATCAGCATTTAATGCTTGTACCCGCCAAAAGTAAACTGTGTTAGCATCAAAATAGTAAACCGGGGCAGCAGTATCCCTGGAAGAAACATTAGCTTCAAAACTTGTAAAGTTAGAATCGAGAGAAATTTGTAAAATGTAACTCTTATTTACTTCATTATAATTCCATATAAAATCAAGCGAATCAATATTGTTTTTAGAATTGTTCGCTGGCAAAAATAAAACAGGTTGTATTGGTTTTCCGGTTGTTCTAAAGTTCCAAATGTCCGACCATAAAGAATCGGATGCTTCTGTTTTTACACGCCAATAATATATCGTGTCCGGAGCAAGTTCCGAAATCGTGAGCGCATTCCCACCAAAAGATAAATCCTCTTCTATTTTAATAAATTTTGGGTCGAACGAATATTGACACCGGTATATATCAACACCTGCAATTGATTGCCAGACTAACTCAAGGTTCTTTGTTTTTTGAAATCTTGAATTATTTAAAGGTGAAACCAATACAGGTTTTTGATCCTGTGCTGATAGTATTGTAAAATCAACTTGACTAAAGAATATAAAAAGTAAAACGATGGATATTAATTTTTTCATATTTGTTCAAAAGTTTAATAATAGTTTATTTTATCTTGGAGGTAATGGTTTACCAAAAGTCATTGATGTTTTTGGAGCTATTTCCTTTTCTGGCCAAAGTAAATATACCGTAGCTGCAACTACAGCCGTTCCAAGAAAATAAAAAAAATCATTTTTGAAGAATGACTTATCCTCTTTTTTATCTTCATCTGCATTTGCATTAAAGTTTATGGTTGCAAGCTCAGAGCTGCCATTTTGCAACAATGTGTTTGCAAAATTAATTTGTATTACACCATTCATTTTTTCATTATCAGCTAAATAATTTTTTGGATTCCGGATATTATATTCAAGCGATAGCTTACTTGAATTTTTTAAGTTTACTGATATGGAATCAGTTGATTGTGGGAGGATAATTCCCGCACATATAAAAACGAAACACATTTTTAATGTAATTGATGATCGCATTTGGGTTCCTTTTAAATCTTCTTATTGAATAAAAGAACTTTTAAAACAAAATATTCCTATTTAATTACTCTGGTAACGAATCGAAATAAAACCGCACTTGAACATACCATCGTAAGTTCATGTTTACTCCGATAGGATAATAATTTTCCGGTTTATTGAAAATGTTTCGGAAAATAATATTTGTCCAAATAATTTTTCCGCCAAACCATTTTTGTATTGAAATATCATAATTGATTCTTGATTTTGTAATAAACGAATTACTTGTAGACGATTGAGCCGGGTAGTATTGATATTCCAACCATTTTGTTGGACTAACATATTTTAATCTTGTGCTAATGCTAAAACTTTCTACTGGTTTATAATCAAATATCCAAACCAAACTGTGTGTTGGAAATGCTTTCCATGCATTTCTAAAATCATCATTTCCCCAAAAATCTTTCTGGTAATAGTAAAACAACTTCTGCTTTATATTCGATGACATTTTAACTTCAATTCCTACTTGTCCACTAATAACCTTAAGTGAATTGTTAGGTGAAATTTCCACCGCGGAATTGAACGAAGAAGTGTTTTCCGAGAATTGGAAAATTTGTTTCTCCAGATAGTAGTTGGAAAAATGTCTAAAGTTGCCACCGGCTTTAATTGATAAAGTGGAATCAAATTTATAAACATAGTTCAAGTCAGCAGTGTACAAAGTGCTTTTATTAAAAATTCCATTTAGATTATAAACGGTTCTATTTTCATTGGAAAAAGTATAACCTTTCTCAAACCAGGTCCAGTAATTCAAATCCTCATTTAATAGATGCTGGGAATAAGTAAAAGAAGTATTTAGTGAATGAAACGCATTTAATTTCCAATAATTATTGATAACGCTTTTAAGAGACCAATTTTTATCATTCCTTAACAAATAAATACCAAAAGATTGACTAAAAGATTTTGAAATATCGAAATTCATATTTCCATAGAATTTTCTGAAAATCAATTCATTTCCTTCTATCTGTTGTTTTGTTTCAATAGAATATTTTTCAAAGTCCAAACCCAAAATCATTTGAAAGGATTTGGCAGAATATATTCCATCAATTTTTGCCGATAGGTTATTCAACTTGAAATCGAAATCAAGATTTTGTTTGTTCTCCAATTTTTCCAGATTGGTGCCGGATAATTTTAATGAATAATTTAAAGTTAAATTCGATGTTGGCTGAACATTTCCATTTAATCCGACGTGGTGAATTACCTGCGAAACCGGAATCTCATTTCCATAAGGTTTAAAAAAGAAAAAATCCTTGCGATCTGAAACACCCACAAAAAAATTATGATTTCCGGTTAAAGCATTTACAGATAATTTTAATGAGAAAGAATTAAGCACAGCTTTATTATAATCAACGGATAAATTTGAAATTCTTTTTTTTAATTCTGGATCAGTCAAAAAGTTTTCGTCCCGATTAAAGTGACCACTTAAATTCCAATTTGAACTCCCATAAAATACTGTAGTAGAAAGCAAGTAATTGATGTGGTCCACATTTGGCGAAGTGTATTGTGTGTATTTATATGGTCCTGGATCACCGGTTTTATCTCCGGTAGTGTAATTAAAGTGGGCAGAAAGTTTTTTAACCGGATTTTTAGTGTGGAAATGAATCAGCCCTCTTTCTGTAAATTCCCCAGCATAAATTTGAGGAGAGTTGATAAGTTCCACATAATCTATTTGGTCAATAGTAATTGGCAGCATATTTAAATTTTGTTGGTCAAAAAAATTCATATCAATTCTTTGTCCATCAAGCATAACAATAAAATTTTGTCTTTGGTATGGTGATAAATTATTTGCATTAGCATACCAGTTTGAGCCATCTATTGTGTATGAATTCCATTTTTCAGCTAATAAAAAAATATCAGAAAGATTAACAATTCCGGAATCAAATATTTCTTTTGAATTTATTATTTGCTTGTCGATGTTTTCACCTTGCTGGCAAATGCTACAGATCTGAAATGCAAATAAAAAAAATATAATGTATTTCAATACAAAAATTCCTTTAACCATAACGGCATATTAATGGTATAATTTAAACCTGCTGTAATGATGAACAGTTTAATTTTTCTATGGAAAAATATAGTAATAAAATCCGCTTCTAATTTAAAATTTATATTTGAGTACATCTTTATATTGATGCCAGTATTAAATGATAAAGCCAACTCCGATTCATTTTTTTCCTCTGTGGCTACAGAATCAACCTTAAAAAATGTAAAATAAGGACCAGCCCTAACCTGACTATTAAAAGTTATATTTAACGGAAGCCTGATATCTTTTCCCCAACCAAGGAATATATAAAGACTTTTAAAATCTGGTGAAACTAATTCGTTTCCCTTAA
This sequence comes from Ignavibacteriales bacterium, assembly GCA_026390815.1. Lineage (NCBI taxonomy): Bacteria > Pseudomonadati > Ignavibacteriota > Ignavibacteria > Ignavibacteriales > Ignavibacteriales bacterium. Next base: position 54,901 of record JAPLFH010000059.1, read on the forward strand.
AATTAAAATAAAAAACACCTGTTTGAATATTACCATAATAAAATGGTGAGGAAACATATCCAAAATACCCTGTACTTGGTTTATAAAAGTTACTAATAGAATACTCTCGAATTTTGGAAATGCCAATACCAAAATTTAATTTATCAAAAGTAGCGTTGCTTTCTTGCGCAGATAATTTTGGCGATTCCCAAAGGAAAAATGGAATAAGTAAAATCAATTTATATGTTTTTAATAATCCCAAAAGTTTAGAAAACATTTTGTACCGTTAATCATTCGTTTGTGAATGATGATTTGAATTCAATATTTAAAAACTATTTAGCTTAAGATAAATTATTATTTCTTATTTGTAAAATATTATATGGAAATTCTCTTTAAAGTATTTAAGCGTTTATGATATTACATTGAGATTGATATTTATTTAGCTTGAATATAATATTTTTTATAATTTAGCAGAAATTTAAAAACCTTTGTGTTTATTTAATAACCAGACTGATCTAATTTGGTTCTTATAAAATTAGCTTGTTGAATTTACTTAGAAAATAAACTGAGATGAAATTAAAATTTATCACCAGCGCTAAAATCATTTTTATAGTTTTTATTATACTAATCATAATAGTTATCTTATATAATCATGGAGAGAAGGGGAATCGGTTTAATTCAGTTGATCGTTTGAGGGATAAGGTAGTTGAGAAAATTAAAACTGATTCAAGTAGAATTACAGAAATAAAAGCAGAAAACAAGAATACATTTCTAAATAAAGAGAAGCACAACAAAATCCAAAAGCATTTAGAGAATTGTCAATCATCTGGTATTCCAGAAGAACTACATATATTAGATGATTCAAGTTCAACAAATAAGATTATAGAAAAAGATTCTTCTTCAAAGGAAATTGTATCTTTAGAAATCATTCATAATCCAACCTCACCTAAAATAATTCAGATTCCATCGCAAGTTATTTTACAAGGTGAAAAATTTATATCTCTCGATTTGAACATGTTTGTTATTGATTCAATAGATAAACCGGAAGAAATAAAGTGGACAGTTAGCAACAGTAAAAATTTAAATGTCAAAATAAGTCTATCTAATAAATTGATAATCGATGTAATTAATAAAGATTGGTTTGGCGTTGATACAATATTATTAACTGCCGTTAATAGTGCAAATCTTTTTTCATCAACAAAAATTGTTTTAGAAGTTAGAGAGGTTGAACTTATTGATCGTTATCCAATTAAGCCAATTAAAGATGTACTCGTTATTGGAGTTGAAGATGTTTTATCTTTAGTAATAAATCCGGTAAAGTGGAATACAGAAGATATTATTTTTGCGTCTTCAATACTGGCTGGAACTTTAGCCCTTACAACACTGGATAAGCGAGTTCAGGATGAAATTATTAAAAATGGAAGTTACAGTAAAAACACACTATTGGATGTCGGAAAATTCTACGGGGAAACATATACATCTCAACTTGCTGGTGTTGGAGTTGCTTTGTATGGAATTGCTTCCAGTGATAAAAAAGCGACCAGAATTGGGTTGGAGATATTTGAATCATACTTGATAGCAGACCGGATAAATTATTTGATTAAGCATATGTTTGGAAGAGAAAGACCTTTTACTAACAAAGGCGAGTTGACATTTAACTTATTTACATCGCGCTCAAACAGTTATAACTCATTGCCCTCGGGGCATGCTACTTTAGCTTTTTCGCTATCTACTGTGTTATCTTCCTGTACTGATGATTATTATCTGAAAGCATTAATTTTTGCTCCAGCAGTTTTATCCGCTGTTTCCAGAGTATATCAAAATTACCATTGGGCTTCCGATGTTTTTCTTGGTGGTGCCGTTGGTTTTATAGTCGGCAATTATTTGGTGAACAGACACAACAATATTATTTCAAACAAACTTTCATTTGGATTTGATGGGCAGGGAAGAGTTGGTTTTGTTTATAGATTTTAAAAGGAAATTTCTTAATGGAAAATTTAGAACCTAAAAGACAACTTAATTTAGTCCAGACTACTTCAATAATAATCGGAGCTGTGATAGGTTCAGGAGTTTTTCTGAATATTCCTATTGTAGCAAAGTTTGGTGGTAGTCCAGGAATATCTGTCTTAATTTGGCTTTTGGGTGGAGTTCTTTGGCTACCTCAAATTATAATACTTGCGGAGATGGGTACTGCATTCCCAGCGCAAGGTGGTCCCTATTATTATCTTTATAAAGCGGGTTCACCTTTCCTTGCATTTCTTTATACATGGACAGCATTTCTTACGAGTGATACTCCAACAATTACAATTATTGGATTAACCGCTTCTTCTGTATTAACTTTCTTTTTTCCTATTTTAGGAATGCCCCTGTACGCTAAACTTTTTGCCGCAGTTTTAATTTTTTCCCTTGCATATATTCAATATAGAAGTGTTAAAACCGGAAGTAACTTTCAGATAGTTTTAACGACGGTAAAACTCCTTCCATTGTTTGCAATTGTTTTTATAGGATTTTTTTATCTTAACTCCGGAAATCTTTTTCTATTTCCCAAAGGAAATATTTCCACAAAAACAAATTCTGTTTTCAATAATTTTACAGCCGGCGTTTCTGCTACTCTTTGGGCTTATGCTGGATTCATTAATATTTTATATATGGCAGGTGAAGTAAAAAATCCAAATAAAATTTTACCAAAATCTCTAATGGGATCTTTGTTATTTGTAATGATAGCTTACACTTTAATTAGTCTTTGTACAAGTGCAATTGTACCGTTTGATAAACTTGTTGCTGCTGAAGGTTCATTTATAAATCCATTTGTTTACCTAAATTTCTTTGCAAAATATGCCGGTGGATTTTTTGCTGTGGCTGCCTTCATTTCTATGGTTGGAGTTTTAAATTCAGTAATTATGACTCAACCCCGACTTGAATATGCAATGGCGAGAGATGGTTTGTTCTTTAAAATTTTTGGCAAATTGCATCCGAAGTATTTAACACCGCATTATTCTATTTTCATCCAAGCAAGTTTAGCAGTTATTCTTTTTCTTCTTGGTGATATAAATACAATGCTTGGATATTTTACTTTATCGTATGTTTTACAAAATGCTTTAGTATACAGTGCAATTTTCTTTTTAAGGAAGAAGCCAGATTATCAACCAACCTACAAAGTAAAATTTTGGTTTTTAATGGCAACTCTTTCAATTGCTATTCAGCTTTATATTGCGTGGGGTACTTTCATTGCATATCCAACCGCAGGAGTTTTAGCATGTGTATTTTTAATTGGAACTGGATTTCCTATTTATTGGTATTTCTATAAAAGGAAACCAGGAGTGCCATGTTCCCCCAACTGAAGCAGCAAAATAATTTTTTCATTTATAAATTCAATTAACGTTGAACATGTATTGATAAAGGGAGCGGATGATAATGTCAAGATTAATTGAGAACAAATTTAAAATATTTTCATTAGTTTGTAGTTCGTTAACAAAAAATTTTACAGCGGGAAATATTTAGTAATGTCATTTATTCCTTTTTTAAATGAGTCTGTTCTAAAAAGGTCATTCCCATTAAGACCTGCTTGCTGCAGGAAAGCGGGAATCTAAAAAACCTAAAATTTTGAATACATTCCCACTTCAGTCAACTGCTGGCAGGTTTGTGGGATTGACAATTTGAGCACTTGGACTTTTTATAGTGAACTCATAAATGTAAAACTAAATACAAACTAAATTAATATAAACTACTGATGAATAAAAAAATAAAAATTTTTCTGCTTTGTTTCTTTACTTTCATTTTCCTGTGCCAGGGTTTAATCTCCGCACAAATTAATTTAGAATTACCCAACATATCCGGACAGAAAGGACAATCTGTCGAGGCGGGATTAGTAGTGAGTGATCTCACAGGAAAAAATATCACTGCATTCCAATGTACATTATATTACGATAAAAATATTATTAGGATAAATAAAGCTTCAATCGGGGAGCTGGATGGAATGAGTGGTGGATTCTTTACTTATACAACTGATACTGTGAATGGGCAAATAACTGTGGCATTTGCGTCTGCGTTTCCTTTAGCCGGTTACGGCAAACTTTTGAACTTTCATACAGATTTAATTAATTCTGGAATTACAAAATTAAGTTTTACAAATCCATTGAACTCAAATAAAACTTTTATTTTCAACGCCGGTGAACTTTCAACTAATATTTTAGATGGACAAATTATCGTCTCAGGCTTATCAATCAGCATTGCAAATGTTAGTATTACAGATACAATGTTCGGGTTAGTTAATATACCAATTAGCGTTACTGATTTTAATGATATTGGTGCTTTTTCATTAAGGATTTTTTTTAATGCATCAGTTGTTGAATTTTCTAGTATCAATAATATAAAAGATAATCTTTCAATTATTACAAGTTGTTCAAATGGTATTTTAACTTTAGGTTGGTTTGATATAACAGGAAACTCTCCTTTGAATTTTTCAAACGGGAAGTTATTAGATATTAATTTCAGATATTTGGGTGGATATACAAATTTATCTTTTAGTAAAACTGAATCAGAAATAGATGATTCATTTGGTAAAAAGTTAGAAGTAAATTATCTGGATGGAAGCATAACCTCTGTAGTATCAGTAAAAAATAACAGCATCGGAAATATTGATGAATACAAACTGGAACAAAACTATCCAAATCCTTTCAACCCGGTTACATCAGTGTTATTTTATTTGCCAGCAGATTCGTTTGTAGATATTTTTATTTGTGATATTCTAGGTAAGGAAATAGTATCTCTAATAAGTGAGGAAAGAAACAAAGGCATTCACAAAATTATTTTTGATGGAGAAAATTTCTCTACGGGAATTTATTTACTTAAATTGATCGCGAGAAATATCAACAATAAAAACGATATTATTTTTATTGATTCGATTAAACTTTTATTGATGAAATAGTATGTTAGTAAGTCACCTTTCGCATCGTTAGATATTTGAGCCAAAGAACACATCTCCTTAGTCCCCTTCTCTTTCAAAGAGAAGGGGATTTGGGGTAGAGTTCAAAATGCTGCGTAAGGTGACTTAGTAAGATTTTTTTATTTTACCTGAAATATTTTAGTACCTAAAATTAAAATTTGTATAATATTTGGCAGTATATTATTTTTTAATTAGAACATCGAATATGGGACCAGAAATAATGAATGATGAAGTTTTTCCCATTCTAAATTCTACATTCTTTGTTCGTTATTCATTTTTCACTTTTGGGTTCTGGCTTCGTCTGGTTAAGGTTAGCAAATAAGTAATATGGTGTTTTGTTTCACTTTTAAAAATTACTTCTTGACAAGGAAGCCTAAATAAATTAAATTGTGCCAGAAATAAATGAAAATAGTTTTTTAAGTGGTTTTTGCAGGCACAATAAATTCCACATCTTTAATATAAATTGTTACAGTTTTTTTAGGAGTTTACAAACAATTTCAAAAAATATTGATAAAAATATTTCTCATAATAGTTTGCAATAATAATAAATATGCTTGTGTTTTTTATTAAAATATTCTATGTTTCGTTAAAATATTTGCAGACAAATAAAAATAGAGCTGCCTTGGGTGGTGAAAGTATTCTTAATCGTATAAAAAATAAATTTAATTTTATATGTTACGTTAAATAATTTTTATTTTTAATTATGACAATTTTATTGCTTTTAAAGTAATTTAACATATATTTGGACGAAGAAATAATATTTCCTAATAAATTTAATAGATTGTGAACATAATAGACTACAATAAAAATCATATTTTAGCAATAACAAATCGGAGGGAAATTTATGCAAAAATGTTTACCGCCTTAAGGTCGCATTTTCCATCCTTAAGTTTTTATAACTTACAACGTGATGTACAAATTCTTTTAGTTAAAAAATTATTTTGAAATATTTTTCGGAGAAAAATATGAATCTTAAAAACCTTCTTAAAATTAGTTTCCTGCTTGTTTTCCTTGTTGGATTCTTTACAAGCTACTCACAAGCGCAAACTACAAGATACTTGAACGTGACAGATGGTGACGATCAGTATGATGGAACCAATCCTACGCACACAGGAGGTCTGGTTGGTCCGAAAAGAACAATATCTGATTGCTATGCCAAGTTTGATGATGGCACCATCGTAATGACTGCTGCTGGTGAATATTACAAGGATCAATCAGGAATTGGCGGTGGTAACGATGCCGATGGTCTCCAATTAGCCGGAACCAAGAGCATGAGGTTTATCATTCAAACCTATAATTTGTCTAACGTTTTATATCTTGACGGCGGAAACGGCGTTAACCGAGATTTAACAATTGATGTTTCGGCAGGTAAAACAATTACTTTCGAAGCCGAAAACCCCGGCGTTCAAAGTGTTAGTACTGCTTTAGGTCCATTAGCAACTGCTGCTGGAATGTTGGGTTATAATAAAATTGATTTACAAAGTGGCAGTCTAAGCCTTGTAAGTTTAGCAAGCTTTGATGTTGCCGCTTCTATCGTTAATATCGAAAGAACAGATGGTAGTTTAACCGGTACGTTTGCATATAGTGCTGCTGCCAGAATTTTTACTTATAATGGTGCAGTAACTCCACAGGTTACCGGCGGCGAATTACCAAACACAATAGCTGGTGGAAGCATTATTAGTACACGTGGCGGTGGCACATCGTTAACTGTTGCCAATGCACCATTTATTACTTTTACTACCGGCGGTGTTATTCAAAATAACGGTGCTGGTGCTGTAACTTTTAGTGGACAAGTTGCTGTTTCTAATAATGCAGGAGCCTTAACTCGGATACTAAATAGTTTAAATGGAACGATGACTTTCAACAACAATGTAACATTTACACTTCAGACTGGTAATTTTAATCCAGCTGCTGGACCAGTTGTTGAAAACGCTACAAATGGTACTTTAACGTTCTTACAAACATTAAGCTTTGTTGATTCTAAAACAACGGCGGGTCCTGGTGATCACTTAGCTTTCGTTCAAAATACAGATAACGGTACTATAAATGTTTCAGTTGTAACCTCTACTTCTGGTGGTCTTACTGCTACTCCAGAAAGAGTATGGGTTAGTTTTATTAATGATGCAACTGGTCCTGGTGCCGGCGCAGGTGTTATGAACGTTGGTAATTCTTCTACCGCTTCAAATATCAGTATGGATTTAATTAATGATAATGGCGGTACAGTTAATTTACTTGGTGACTTAACTGTTGGTACAGTACCTTCAGCTGGTCCTTCTCAGGGAAGGTTATCAAATGCTAATGCTACATCTTTGATTGCCGTAAATGGCAACACTCTTAAATTAGCTTTAGATGTAGCTGCAGGTTCTCATAACAATTTAGGCTCTGTTACAACAACTGCAATTGGAGTTGGATTGGTTGACTTTACAAATACTACTAACTTAATTACAGTTAATGGTAATGGTACATGGCCAAATATACGTACAGGCGGCGGCGCCGTTACATTTTTGGCTTCTACACAATTTAATGGTAATGTTACTGTTAATGGAACTGGTAACTTAATTCTTACGGCTGCAACATCTATTGCTGGTTCGCTATTTATTCAGAACAATGGTAATGCTACTTTAACAGCATTAACAACTCTAAGTGGCAACCTTACAATGTCTGGTGCAGGCGATGCTATTTTTAATGCAGGTACTAATGCTACAATACAGGGTAGTGTTACTATGTCTGGTAACGGTGCTTTGTTACAATCCATTCTTGCTCCTCAATCAATGCAAATAAATGGAACTGTTAATATTAGTAATGCGGGTTCAATTTTTGAATTACGCGGTGACGTAATTGTATTTGGTGTATTTACAGAAACTAATGGTACTGTTAGGTTTACAGGTTCTCCTGTACTTAATATGAAAAATAATTTCTTTAGAACTACCGGTCAATTTGGTGTAAATGCTGGACTTGTTTACAATGGAACATTACAGTTTAGTTCCGGCGGACAAGGACAAGTTTTATCTGGTGGTCCTAACTTTAAAGTTGATAACTTAGTAGTTAGTTCTGTTGGTACTGGCGTTAGTTTAGTAAACGGTTCTGTTGAGGTTATTACTACCGCTACTATAAATGCCAATACTACAATGGCTCTTGGTACATTAAATATAAGAATGGTTGGTCAAGCTGGTGTGTTTACAAATGGTGGACAATATACTGCTACCGGAGGCGGTGGAGTTATATTTGAAGATCCTTCAGTTGGTGCTGTTCCACAAATGCAAAAAATTGGTGGAACTGGTATTTATTCTAACGTAGAAGTTAGAATGGCTGATGAAACACATACAGTAGATGTTTCTGCTGCTACAGTGGTAACATTATCGGGTGTATTGCAATTAACCCGTGGTGGAATAAATATTCCAACCCCTGCTGAGTTCTTTAATTTAAGCATAGTGATTGTTCCAGTGCCAACAATTAAGATGAACTTAAATGATACTGGTGTTGCTGGAACAGATGGAAAACCATTTGTTGGCATCCCAGCTAATTTCAATACAACAAATGTTTCTTACGATCTTGAATACTTTGGAAACCTGACTGCTACTACTCCAACTCCTCCAGTTGGAACAGAATTCCAGGTTAACAGAGTAAGAAATCTTACTATCGGTTCTTTAATAAGTGCCGGTCAATATGTACAAAATACAACAACCAAAACTATCTCTGGTAGTTTAAATGTTGTACCAGGTGCAAGATTTCATTTGAATGGCGGCAATTTAATAGCCAATGGAACTGCTTATGCAAATCAAATTGGCGGCTTGGTTTCTTCTGCTGCAAACACTGATATCCTTATCTTAACAGGTAATGGAAGCACGACTGGCGGAAGCGGTGTTGCCCAGGTTGAAAACATGCAGATTAATTCGGCTGCTGGTGTTAATGATGTAACCGATTTAAAGGTTATTGGTAAAGATGTTGCTGGCTATCGATTATTAGTAACTGCTGGTACTGTAAACCTTGGAATGAAAACAACTGCTGGTAACCCTGGCGACATTTTGAATTACATTCAGAATGGTGGTGTTGTAACATTAACAAACAATGTTGAATTCCCACTTGCTGCAATTCAAGGATTTTCTTTAACTGCTGGTACTTTTGATTTCGCCAACTTTAACGTTTGGTGGAGCGATGATGGTCTATTCTCAGCTACTGGTGGTGCATTTGCTGCTACCGGTGTTACTGATAAAGGTTACTTACAATTCCGTACTTCAGCAAGTATTAATACAAGCGGTATTTTAGTACCCCGTATTCATATTGATCCTCTTAAGGATGGTGGAATTGTAACCACAATGACCGGCAATACCGGTGTTAGTCAACAATTGATTGTTGGTAATACTGATGCAACTGCTGGTACATTTACAAGTCAATTGGATTTGAACGGAAATACATTCGAAAATAAAGGAACAATTTGGTACCATATTACTAACCAAAATTATGGTACAACCGGTACAATGCAAATTACTGGTCCTGTTACCCTAACAATGTTTGGTGCTGCTGGTACAGGTGGTTCAGTTGATGATTATGGTACAGTGGTTAATCCTGTTGTACCAAATTTAGTAGTTGCAAACGCAGCTAATACTTTTACATTAATTGGACAAACAGATGCTGACGGTGATAGAATGTTAGTAGTTCCTGGTGCATTTACTTTCACCAGTGGTACTGTAAATCTTAATAGTTATGATATTGAATTAACTGGTACTGGAGGTACGGAGTTTGTCTATACTTCTGGTTCATTCCTGTCGATTTCTAATAAAGGTTTGGGAGTTGCCGATATAGATAATGGCGAGTTAGTATTTAATAATGCATCAGCGCAACAGATGAGTGCTGCTGCTGGATTAATTATACAAAACTTAAGAGTTGAAGGTATTGGTGGTGTAACACTTACTGGTACCGGAAACCCAATAACTGTTTCCCATAGATTTGTATTTGGAAACGGTGGATTTAGTACAGGTGCAACACCTGCTAACGATGGCCGTTTAATATTTGGTAATCAAGCCTGGATTGAAAGAAGAGACGGTGGAGCATTAAATAACGCACCAGTATTCCCAACAGTTACTACAGTTGGAGTAGACGGTGTTGATATTTATTATGCAGCAGGCGGAGCATATAATGTTGGTAAGGAAATGCCAGCAGGAACAACAAGCGTATTAAGAGATTTATTTGTTAATACCGATGTAAATGCATCAAAAGATATTACAGTAAATCGTTTATATAACTTAATAGCTGGTACATATGAAGCTATGCCAGCTGCTACAGCTTACGCTGTTAATATGGCAAGCGGTACTACTATTGATAGAGTAAACGGTTTTCTACTTGATAATAGTGTTACTGGTGGTCCTATCAGTTTAATATACTCAAATTCTGCAGTTAGAAGTACAGAAGCAACTGAATGGCCTGCTACAATAGTTGTTAATAATTTATTGGTTCATGGAAGTGCTAATTTATCTTACTTTACAACACTTACTTTAGTTAATAGAGTACGTGCTGTTGGTGATTTTACCATGAACTTAAATCTTGCAGCTACTCAATTTGACCTTAATGGCGGTACTTTGCAGGTAACAAATATAGCGAGTGCTACATTAACAAGAGGTACTTTAATCAGTAGTGCTGTAAGTACAGGTGGTGTTTACATTTTTGGTACACTTGATGTTGCTGGCAATTTAACTTCTACAGCAAATGTTACTGTAACAAATGTTAATGTTCATGCTGGAACAGCTACACTTAATGGTACTTTTAATTCTGTAGATCTTGATGGTGTTGGTCCTAATGTTTTATCAGGTGTTACAATTGCAAACATCGATCATGACGCCTCATTTGGTACTTTTAGTGGTGATGCAAATGTTGGTTTCTTAGATCCGTTAGTTCCTGGTAATGCAATATTGAATGGTGTATACACTGGCAATTTAGCTGTTGCTGGTAATACAACTGTAAATAATACTTATCAAGGTGGTACATTAAACGCTTATGGTAATTTAACCCTAACAAGTCCGTCTGGTAATTTTGGAGCTGCTGTTAATTTATTATTCAGCGGAAGAAATGACCAGAACTTTGTATTATGGACAAGTGATGGAGTTAATAATCTTACCATGAACAAAGCCCTTCAGACACCACATTCTGGAAGAGTAGTAATGCCTAATGCAGCTGCTACACTTACAGTTGGTACTTTATATTTATATGATGGTTTGTTAGTTACAAATAACAACTCAGTATTCTTAGGTACACAAATTCAAGGCTTTATACATAACCCGGCAGTTGGCAGATTCAGCCATGTTGTTGGTAATGTATCTAAATATATTCCACAGGGTTCTGGCGATCCAGTATTTGGTCCTGGTCCTACAAGATTTGAATATCCAGTAGGTTCAGATACTAATCTTACTAGACAAAGACATCCTGATTGGAGACCAGCTACAATTCAATTTAATACAGCTTATACTGCACAGGATAATATATACATTACTGTTAATCATATGGATGTATTATCTAGCGGTTTGGATGGATTACCTATTGATGATGGTACTGGCAATAGTATTGGTAGTTTTGCACCATATTATTGGAAAGTTACTTCTATGCCATACAGCTTAGGCCCAGCTCAAAAATTCGATCTTGAATTAGTTGGTACTAATATGTCAAGAAGCTTTTTGGATTATAATAAATTAAGAGCAATCCGCAGATATGATGGCAACGTTGCAGATAACAAATGGTATATGCAGGGAACTGCTTCAAATTATGCTAACTTGATGCAGTTAGATTATCCGTTACCAGGTGATACTACTATTACATTGCGTGTATTAGGTGCTTCAACTGGTACAAATGGACAAATTATTCCACAAGGTACAAGATTTACAATTGGAATTCCTTCAATTGCTCCATTCTTTGTACAACCTTATAAGAAAGGAACGGCTAATCCAGATACATCGTTAACTGTTAATGAAAACCAGGCTCTTGCATTCAATTTTATTGCAAGACAAACTGATTTATTAAGAGGTGGAATTGCATTTGCAACTGTTGGTGCTCCTGCAGGTGCAGTGTTCACAACATTAAATTCAGTTCATTCAGATAATGATACATTGGCAATGGCTTGGACTCCAACCTATACTGATGCTGGTGTATATAACTTTATTGTAAAAGCATCACTTGGTGGTATGAGTGATTCAATAAAAGTAAGAGTTACTGTAGTAAATGCTAACAGAGCTCCTGAATTTACAGCAAAGTTAGGTAATGTTTCTATAGCTAATGACAGCGTATTTACATTTAAGTATATTGCTACTGATGCTGATGCTGGTGATGTTTTAACCTACAGCTTAATCTCAGTTACACCAGCATTTGCTGGAACCAAGAGTATCAACGCAACTTCTGGAGATCTTACTTTAACTCCAGCGTTTGCAGATGCAGGTAAAACATTTTCAGTAGTTGTAAATGTTACTGATAATGTTGCAATAGTAACTGCAACACCGAACGGTCAAGTAACAGTTACATACAAGAGACTTAAAGGTGATGTTGATGGTAATGGTGCAGTTCAGGCAATAGACGCATCATTAATATTACAACATGTTGTTGGTTTAATTACTATAACAGATCCACAATCATTGTGGGCTGCTGAAGTAACTGGTGATGGAAATGTTGGTGCATTGGATGCTTCATATGTTCTATATTATGTAGTAAACGGTCATTTTCCAACATTACTGAAATCAGTTTCTGTAAATGGTGATGTTTCTTTTGGTCAATTAGAAGGTCAGGTAGGAACTGATGTTGTTAGAGTCCCGGTTAAATTATCAAATTCTAACAATGTTTTATCCGCTCAAGTTACTTTAGACATCGATAACAAATTAGTTGATGTTGAAAGTGTTAAAGGTAGCTTGCCTGAAGGATGGCAAATGTTATATAACTATGCAAATGGAAAGTTGAATATTGCTATGTGTGGTATTAGTCCATTGGCAGATGGTAATGTTGCAGTAATTGCACTAAAACTGAAAGATAAAGAAGCAAGAGTAAGTGTTTCTGGAACAAGCAATCTTAATGATGCTCTTCAGAAAAACTTGAGCGCTTTATCTGTAAGACAAATACCAGCACAATTTGAGTTAAGTCAGAATTATCCAAATCCATTTAACCCAAATACTAAAATCAAGTATTCATTGGCTTTTGATAGCAGGGTTACATTAACAATCTACAACCTTTTAGGTCAGAAAGTTAAAACCTTGTTCAATGGTCAACAAGAAGCTGGATTCTATACGATGGAATGGAACGGAACAAATGAGTACGGACAGCAAATTTCGTCAGGTATGTATATCTACAGAATTGAAGCTGGTTCATTTGTATCGACAAAGAAGATGAATCTTCTGAAGTAAAAAGTTGATTCTGAAAATAGAGCGAGGCATTTCCTATGCCTCGCTTTATAAAAAAAACTCAAAAATGATCAACAAAATTTTGCACTAAAAGAAGAGGTAATAAATGAGAAATTTCAAAATAAGTATTGTTAAGCTTCTGTTCTTAGGGATTGCAATGCTTATGCTATGGAATGGTGTAGTATCTGCACAGGTAAATGTTACCCTTCCTACAATTTCAAGGCAAGCTGGCTCACCAGATGAGTATGTTGGTATTACTGTAGGTGATTTAACGGGACTAAATGTTACTGCTTTTCAGTTTACAGTATATTACGATAAGAATATTATCGAAATAACAGAAGCGAGCACAGTAGGTCTTGCAATGACGGGAGGCACTGATCCTGTCTTTAATCCAGATATAGCAAACGGTAAAATAGTTGTTGCATGGGCAAAAGCTACTGCAATCTCTGGCGCAGGAACCTTAGTTAATTTAAAAATTCATTATAAAAGTGTTGGGGTAACTAGTTTAACTACTGTTAACCCAAATCCTCCAAATAATAATACTTTCTTATTTAATGCTGGAACACCAGCAACAAGTACTATCAATGGTCAAGTTACCATTCCAGCTATTTCAGTTAGTTTTGGTAATGTAAATGCAGCAGTTAATGATACTATTCTTATTCCTGTTATCACTACTGCATTATCTGACGGAAATAATGTTAGATCATTTGATTTTACTGCTACATTTAATAAAAATATTATTAAAATTATTGATTACGTTACTACGGGTACATTGGGTGCTGGAGGAACTGTAAGTATTAATCCTAACAATACTGCTGGAACTGTAGCGTTAGCTTGGGCTAAAGCTACAAATATTACCGGCAGTGGTGTATTAGTTTATTTGAAGGCTGTTGTATTGGCAAATGGTGTATGTAATGTTGTATTTACATCATTCCAATTTAACGCTGGATCTCCAACTGTTGCTACATTTTCCGGAACAGTTACTGCTGCATCTATAGGTATTAATGGTAAAGTTACTTATGGAAGTTCTGCAGTTCCTGTTGCTAATGTTTTAGTTTCATTAACTGCTGGTGGTGCTCCGGTTACTGCTACAACAGACGTTAATGGTAACTATTCTTTTACAAATCTTACAAGCGGTTCATACAGTGTTGCTTTTACTAAAACAACTCCATTTGGTGGAGTTAATTCTGCCGATGCTTTATTAGCAGCCAGATATTTTGCTAATTTAGTTGTATTGGATACATTACAAAAATTAGCTGGTGATGTAAATAATTCAGGTGTGGTTAATAATGGCGACGCTATGTTAATTGTTCAAAGATATGTAGAAAAGATAACAGCATTCGATAAACCTGACTGGACATTCTTTCCAGCAAACCAAAGTGTAACCATTTCTAATGCAAGTGTTGTTGTAAATGCGCAAACACTTGTTACTGGTGACATAAACAAATCTTACAATCCTGCCGGATTAAATAAAGAAGTTTCATCTATAACTTTAGTTAGCGATACAAAATCGGTGCTTCAACCAAAAGAATCGATTGAAGTTCCTATCCAAGTTGTGGGTGATTTAGAAGTTGGGGCATTATCTATAAGATTTAGTTATCCAGTTAATGTTGCAAAATTCGAAGCTATAACATTATCTGATTCAAGAATAATTGCAAAAGAAAATAATGGTATTATTTCAATTGCTTGGGCTGATTTGACTGGCGGCTCAAAACCTATGATTTTAGCTGATAAAAGTATTTTAGCTACAGTTAAATTTTCATTAAAGAATAATGTAAGTGATGGTGAAAATTTTGGATT
The DNA here is from genome assembly GCA_026390815.1 of Ignavibacteriales bacterium. Taxonomy (NCBI): domain Bacteria; kingdom Pseudomonadati; phylum Ignavibacteriota; class Ignavibacteria; order Ignavibacteriales; species Ignavibacteriales bacterium. The sequence goes on from JAPLFH010000059.1 coordinate 69,994, forward strand.
AAGTTTAAATTCTGAAAGTGAAGTTGTTGATGCAAAAGGAAATACATTAACAATGGCAAAATTCGACGTACCTGAGTTTTCTGTATCAGTTCCAAAGGTATTCGTTTTAAATCAGAATTATCCTAATCCATTTAATCCATCAACTACTATAAATTATAGTATTCCACAAGATGGTAATGTAACAATTATCATTTACAATGTTGAAGGTCAACTTGTAAGTCAATTATTCGATGGTATGAATAATGCCGGTTCGCATAATATTACTTGGAATGCTTCAAATTTAACAAGTGGTATTTATTTTTATAAAATAAATTTTAATGGTGTAAACAGTCAATTTACTGACACAAAGAGCATGATTCTCTTGAAGTAAACTTGTTGAATTAAAGCTTGCAAGACGATAAAGTTTTGCAAGCTTTTATTAAAAATTCTGTTTAATAATTATGAGGCTATTTACATGAAAAGATTTTTAATAACCTTAAGTCTGTTATTTTTTGGACTTGCTCAAGTGTTAAGTTCCCAAAGTGTGACTGTAAGTTTACCAGATACAAATGCTACTGTTGGTGCTACATCATTAAGTTTGCCTCTTAAAGTACAGAACTTTAATAATATTGGTGCTATTAGTTTAAAATTAACATACGTGCCTTCAGTTTTGAAGTATCGTGGAAATGCTAATCTAATTCGTTCTGATATTACTGTGAATGTTGACACTATCAATGGTAAGATTTCTATTGGATGGTTTTCTCCAGATGGTGTAACCTCAATAAATATATCTGATGGAAAATTACTTGATTTGATTTTCGATTATACAAATGGTACAAGTCCACTGAACTTTATTGTTTCACAAAGTGAAATAAATAAAATATCTGGAGAACAATTAGGTGTAGTTTATACAAATGGAAAAGTTTCTAGTCCAATAAAAATTTCGTTAGATCATGTCAAGGCTTCTCCTGGAGATACAATTAAAGTTCCTTTAAGAGGATTTAACTTAGTTAATGTAGGTTCTATTTCATTAAAGATTAATTACAATCCTGCAGTAATTCAGTTTGTTGGCTTACAGAATAAAGCTGTAGACCTTACAAGTAATGTTTCTGGTAATACATTAGGACTTGGGTGGTTCAGTAGTGATAATACACCATTTAATTTATTGAATGGTATAATTGCTGATCTGGTATTTGTATATATCGATAATTCTACACCATTAGAATTCTTTACTTTTAATCAACAATCAGAATTAACCGATATTAGTAATAATACTTTGGATGTTACATACATTAATGGAAGTGTTGCTAAAGATAGATCCGTTAGCTTACCTCATCTTAAAGGTATTATAGGACATGATGTTACTTTCCCGCTTACTGTTAAAAACGTAAGAGTAGGATCTGCTTCACTGGATATTTCCTTTGATCCAAATGTCTTAACATTTAAGGACGTTATAAATTCAGTTGGTGATCAATTACAAGCTAATGTTATTAATGGTAATGTTTTAAGAATTGGTTTTACAAAAGTAAATCCAACTTTTGATACTGGGAAATTATTTGATGTTGTTTTTACATATAAAGGCGGTACATCTGCTTTGATATTTTTAAGCAACAGTGAAGTTACAGATGAATTCGGCAGTATTTATTCTGGTTTTATTTATAACAACGGAAATATTGTTGAAGATGCAAAACCAGTATTTTCCCCTGTAGAAGCGAAGACTGTTGCAGAAGGTTCACTACTTTCGTTTTCAGTTTCCGCAACTGACGCTGATGATACCTTATTAACATATCAGGCAAGTGACTTACCTATTGGAGCTACATTTGTTGATAAGACTTTTTCCTGGACTCCTGATTTTACACAAGCTGGTCCTTATTCTGTAAAATTTAAAGTATCGGATCCATTAGGAGCAGCAGATAGTATTGAAGTGACTATTACTGTTACCAATACAAATAGAGTACCTGTATTCACAAAAGAGATGAATGATACAACAGTAAATGAAGGACAGGCATTAACATTTGGATATTTAGCAACGGATCCTGATGGAGACGCATTAAAATATTCATTAGTTGCACCAGTACCAGCAGGAGCTGTAATAGATTCATTAACAGGCGCATTCAGTTGGACACCTGGCTATGATCAGGCAGGTGTACATAATGTTTCAGTAAAGGCTACAGATGGTCATTTGAGTGTTACATCAACCGTTGCACATATAACTGTTTCAAACAATAATCGTCCGCCTGTTTTTACAAATGTATTGGCTGATGTTACAATAGACCAGAATAAAGTGCTTTCATTCAAATACGAAGCCACCGATCCTGATGGCAATGTTTTGAAATTTGCTGCTGTATCTGTTCCTACGGGCGCTGCAATTGATAGCGCTGGAAACTTTACATGGACTCCAACTTATTCTCAGCAAGGTATATTTAATGTTGTTGTATCAGTTACCGATGGCGGATTTGTAATAGTCGATTCTGCTGCTGTAACTGTAAATAAAGTTAATGCTGCACCATATTTTACTGAAGTGTTAAATGATACATCACTCGCGGCTAATAACCTTCAGAAAATTATATTATTTAAGTATAAAGCAGTTGATCCAAATAATGATCCATTAACATTTTCATTTGTTGGAACTGTTCCCAACCGCATGACTATTGGATCGACCACTGGAACATTCCGTTTTACGCCAGGTTTAGATGTAATTGGTGTGCATTCTGTTATTGTTAAAGTATCAGATGGTACATTGTCAGCACAGGATACTGTTGTTATTACAGTTGTCTCTCCTGTTGATGTTAAACCTGATCCAGGTATGCCTAATGAATTTAGCTTAAAACAGAATTATCCAAATCCATTTAATCCAACTACAAAGATTAAGTTTGATGTTTCTGAAGAATCTAAGGTTGTATTAAGAGTATTTAATCTATTGGGTCAACAAGTTGCTCAATTGGTTAATGAAGTTAAGTCTGCGGGCTACTATTCCGTTGATTTCGATGCTTCTAATTTGAATTCGGGTATTTATTTATATCAGATAGAAGCTAAGAATTATAAAGTTACTAAAAAGATGGTTCTTGTTAAATAAGATATATATGTTTCTAAAAAAAAAGACCGTCGATCGAACGGTCTTTTTTTTTTGCGTATGTAAGCAAATAAAATTCCCCTTCAAGATACTTTTCAAAAAGTTTATTTGTTTTTAAAATGATTTTAAATATTTGACTTTATTTAAAATTTAGTTACATTCCAAAAGGAATTTTCAGAGATTTTTATTTTAGATAAATATATTTTTTAGGAAATAGTATCAACGTTTTAATAGAAGTTGATAAACAAAACAATTTACAAATTTAAATTAGAGAGGGAAATTATGAGAACAAAATTTCAATTTTGTATTTTTCTGTTTTTAATTTTCAGTTTTATTTTTTATGTAAGTGAAAATTCTTATGCTAAAAATAAAGACCAGAAAATTAAAATTAAAATTTCTAAAAATGAATATAAGACATTCTCTTCCAAAGCAGAGTACGAGGAAGCTTTAAAGAATGGTCTTAAACCTTATAAAGAAAGCAACAATGCCTTGTTAAAAAGCCGGGCGGGGAACCAACCATCAGTTTGCCAAATGTTAATACCTTATGATGGAAGTAGTTTTACTCAAGCGATGGGGCGTAATGATGATGGCTCTAGTGCTGAGATTCCACTTCAATTTGATTTCTCTTTTTTTGGAACTACATTTAATTCCGTATATATCAATAACAATGGTAACATTTCGTTTGGTGAACATTATGGGTCTTATGATCCTGAAGGACTTCCAAGTCCTGATTATGTGATGATATTACCTTTTTGGGCGGACGTTGACACTGAGAATCCTTTAAGTGGATTAGTTTACTATAAATCTGAAGCACACAGATTTACAGTAATTTGGAATGGGGTTGGATATTATAGTGAAAACGCAGATAAATTAAATACATTTGAGGTAATAATTTCAGATGGAACAGATCCAATTGTCGGTATAGGTAAAAATGTTGCCTTTAGTTATGGAGATATGCAATGGACAACAGGTGATGCTTCTGATGGTGTAGATGGATTTGGTGGTACAGCAGCAGCAGTTGGAGTAAACAGAGGTGATGGCGTTTTCTATTTTCAAGTAGGAAGATTCGATCATCCTGGATTTGATTATGACGGAGCATTTGGTGAAAACGATGGCGTTGATTATTTGGATGGAAAAAATTCAACGTGTTTGTCTAATACATCCTTTGTTTTTAATGCATCTGGTGCTGGAATTTTTGTAACTAGTCCTGCTGGTAATGAAGTTTGGCATGCCGGTGATCCTCAGGATATTACTTGGATTAGCACAAATATGAGTGGTGATAGGGCAGTACAAAATAATTCTAATCCTTTACAGAAAGTTAATGGCGGCGCAGCAAACTTTGTTAAAATAGAGTACAGTACAAATGGAGGATTATTCTGGATACCAATTACACAACAAACAGAAGATAATGGTTCATTTTCCTGGATAGTTCCCAGTACACCATCAGAAAATTGTTTCGTTAGAGTAAGTCAGTTTGGTAATCCTGCAATATTTGATATTAACGATTCTCCGTTTACTATTTTTTCAGATACACCACCTGCACCCGATTTTGTAGAAGTTTGGCCTGGTGATTTGAATAATGATGGAATAGTAGACAGGAATGATATCCAGACATATTATGGGAATGCTGGAAAAACAGGACCAGTAAGGGAAGTTCAATCAAATAGATGGGGAGCATATCAAGCGCCAGTATGGGAACCGATCGAGAATACATATTTAGATGCAAATGGAGATGGAGTAGTAAATGGAAGAGATCTAGCCTCGGTAAGAATGAATTGGGGAAAGACACATACAATACTTTCAAAATCAGTAGTGAAGGTAGAAGAATATAATTTGGATCAAAATTATCCAAATCCGTTCAATCCAACAACGGTAGTAGAATATGAACTACCAGAGAATAGTATAGTAAATATAAAAGTATATGATCTATTAGGACGGGAAGTAGCGACATTAGTAGAAGGAGAGGTAGAATCAGGTATGCAGATAGCAGAATGGAAGCCGGAGAATTTATCAAGCGGAATGTACATATACCGAATGACAGCCAAATCAATAGAAAGTGCAAAAACATTCACAATGATAAAGAAAATGCAGTATTTAAGATAATTTAGATAAAATATCATATACCCTAGAATGAATTAAGACCGCTGGATAAGCGGTCTTTTTTTTCTCACCACTTATTCCCCTAAAAATATTCAAATAATTTTTTCCTAAAGCACTTGCATGAATTTACAAGTTATCTTACATTAAAGATAACATATCCCATATAAGATACGTAATAAATATAAAATTTAGTCAAGAAACGAAAAAATAATCTTGATAAAGGAGCAATATAGATGTTAAAATTATATACCCATTTTTATGTTAATCGATGGGTCTCATTACTATCGATAATATTATTATTTTATATTCCAACATCAACTGATATATTTTCCCAAATTATTAATCAGGCACCAGTAGTAAATGCAGGACCAGATTTAAACATAACACTGCCGAATGCAGCAACATTAAATGGAACAGTAACAGATGATGGATTACCCAATCCACCAGCAACCACAACCAGAACGTGGACACAAACGAGTGGACCAGTAGGAGTAACATTCAGTAATCCAAATTCAGCAGTAACCACAGCAGTGTTTCCGGCAATCGGAACATATCAGTTAACATTAACAGCCAACGATGGTCAGTTATCAGCATCGGATGTAGTTATAGTAAGAACAGTAGCTGGAAGCGGACCAAATCAGGGACCAATATTAAGCGCAGGACCAGATAAAACAATAACATTACCAATCAATAGTGTACAGTTAGATGGAAGTGCCACAGATGACGGGTTACCAACACCACCAGGCGGATTGAACATAACGTGGGTACAATTAACAGGACCATTGGGAGTAACATTTTCCAATACAAAGACACCGGTAACCACAGCAACATTTCCGCAAGCAGGAACATATTTGTTAAGGTTAAGAGCAAGTGATGGAACATTAGTAAAGATAGATACAGCAAAAGTAACAGTAAATCCATCATCACCAGTGAACCAGTCGCCAGTGGTAAATGCAGGGATAGACCAGACAATAACATTACCAACCAATTCAGTAACATT